>JBAVHJ010000234.1:0-28058 GCA_049685715.1 Terriglobia bacterium
TGCTCCCCTGTGTCGCAGCACCTTAGCAGAGGGTTGAGGGGGTGGGTCCTTTTTAGATGATCATTTGCCCATCAGGTGGGTACCTTTTAGATTATCATTATCAGCTGAAATCGTGACTCGTGCCAATAACGGAAAGCGTGCAGTCCCAACCCTGGAAGTTGATGGGCGATTCGTTGCCTGCTCACCGTTCCGGCCCAACATTCTCGTCAAGGCACTCGGGCTGGAATCCTAAGGTATATTGTCCCGCCTGTAAGTCCTCTTCCGAAATCTTGACGGCAACCCTTCGTTTTCCGCAAGTCTCCAATGGGAGGTTGCCGCATTCTCCTTTTGTGCCAAGACTCGATCCTCAAACCCTTCTTTGAACTTCACATTACAGATAAGGGCTTGATCCTAACCGCAGGCTATTTTCGTGGACTCAGTAGATCATTTCATTGGAGTGCGAAAGCATACTTGCGCTTTGAAAGCGGCAGCAAGCTCCTGGAGTCCGAATGGGCCCTGAAATACATTGGTGTAATGATAAACCAGACTACTCAGGAAGTAGCCGTGCTGATATGTTTGGATAGAGTAAATATAACTAGTATTGTAGTATTAAATGTGATCTTACCATCAAAGGGACCATTAGCAAGGTCTTACGTTGTCCGTCTCATGGACTTTTATAATAAGTAGGAGCCGGCTCATTAGATTGGGGTCTTTTTACTGTTTTGCTCGTGGACTTGTACATTAATTAAGATGTTTATTTGTAATTGTTTAATATTATATACTATATTAGTAGTTTATTATTAATGAACCTTAGGAACTCCAACATCTCAACTTAGGATAATCCTCGAATGTCTTGTGTCCTAGTAAAATCTATTCGGTGTCTATATTTTCAAAGTGAGCCTGAACCCCTTACTAAATGTTCCCTAGGATGCCTCGTCTCGACCGGACTGAATTTCAAGCATGTTAAAGCCGAGGTTTTTATCAATGAGCAGTTGAAGTCATGATGCACATGGCAGGGGTTTGAACCTCTCCTGGGTTGCTACTGAACGATCAGATCAGCAGGTCACACCCTTCCCTCCAAGGGTGGCGCCACATTTAAGGGATAATTCCTTCTTCTCCAAGGCTGGGGCCGGCACGCTTGCCTCAGCCTTTTTTTCCTCGGTACTCCATTCAACCCGGCTTCCGAAGCTAGACATTCAAACCCGCTCAAAGATGCGTACTCAAGCTATTTCCGGAGCTTCTACCTGGCGCGGGGTTCGTTCCCGCTGCGACCGCTACCATAAATGCCGTCAAGTTTTCGACCGCCTCAATACTCTCCCACCAAGTGAGGAAGCGATCATTCGAGTATGGGATGGGTTGCATTTATGAAACCCTCCCGTTTTCCGATCTAAGACGGCCCTCTTTTAGAAGTCCTTCGGGTCTGCACTGCCGCGGCACGCTTCTTGTCATTTCCTTGGGGATGTGTTAAAAATATGCGCCTTGTCCGCTCCGAATGCGCCTTGGCGAATCGGAGTGTGTAAGCCCGCCGACAGTTGGGAGGTCGTCCAACGGTAGGACTGCAGACTCTGGATCTGCCTATCGGGGTTCGAATCCCTGCCTCCCAGCCAAACTCCTTTTGATCGCACTCTTCGCCCGGATCCATCGGTATCGACACGTTTGAAAACAGAGTATCCTGTTGCCCATGAGCGGTCCAATTACCATTCATCACATCCGTGATCATTACGATCGTCTCTCTACGTATTACCGGACATTGTGGGGGGTGCACCTCCACCATGGTTACTGGGAAGACAATGAACCCCAGGCTGTGGCGCAAGTGAAACTGATCAAGAAGCTTGCAGAACTGGCAGAATTATCGCCCTCAATTCATGTCCTCGACATAGGGTGCGGGCTGGGTGGGTCATCACTGTGGCTGGCCGAGAATCTGCATGCGACGGTCGCCGGGCTGACCCTGAGCGAGGTACAGGCAAGGATGGCGCACAAAGAGGCGGTGCGTGCGGGGCTCGATGAACGGGTCTCTTTTCATTTGGGCGATGCCCGGCATCTGCCATTTGCCTCGGACCGCTTCGACGTCGTCTGGATCATCGAGTGCAGCGAGCACGTGGAAGACAAGCAATCATTTCTCGCAGAATGTAGCCGCGTGATGAGGATAGGCGGAAAGCTGGCGATTTGCGCATGGCTGAAGGCGGACGGACTTTCTCGAAAAGAGGAGGAGACATACATTGATCCGGTTTGCACCGGTTTCCTGTGCCCCTCTCTTGAAACCATGAACAATTACCGGCGCTGGATGGAAGAGAGCGGCTTCACGGTTCGCCACGCCCTCGATATCACTCCGCGGGTTGAAAAGACCTGGATTCTGTGTACCAAGATCGCGCAACGGCCGGAGGTGAAGCTCCTGCTTCAGCTGGGAGATGAACGCATCCTCAATTTTGTGAACGCATTTGAAGCCATCCGGGAGGCGTATGCCCAGCGAAAGATGCTTTACGGAATGATGGTGGCGGAGAAACGCTGACGGTCTATTCAGAGGGGAGTAAGTTCAACGGGCAGGAGGTAAAAAAACACCCTTCAGTTCCGATCGTATCAATGATGAGGTGGCCCTGCTTTCACCAACTCGACACTTTCGTTGTAGTCAAGCACCGTCCCGCCATGCACGCCCTGAAACTCTCTTGCCTCAGCGCGGGTTTCAAATGCCAGCAAGCTCGGGATACAGCGGTCCCACGCGAGGTGCATGTGTTGGTGATCGGTCCAATCCGTTTTCTGGGGGACGGCGCAGTGCTCCAGATCCGAGCTATAGACATACACGGCTTCTTCCGCGGGAAGGGTCTTTCCGGTCACGTAATCTGTCGCGCGGGCTGAAACAACTTGAGATTGCTTTTCCAATCGCTCAAGGATTCCGCACTTGGCACAACAAAGCTTCTCTTGCCCCCCATTCTTCATTGCCAGCGTGAAGACCCATCCAGGGTGAAGCTCTCTCTTACAGGCGGTACAGGACGAGGCGGAAACCTCCCGCCTTTCGAGAAAGAACACCGTCGAAGCCACGGCGATGATCAAGATCATCACCACGGCAGGAATGATCTTCTTTGCAGGCATAACTCTCTTCCATTCTTTCTGAAAAGACAGGGTCGGATGGGCCGCCGAAGCTGAACAACCCCTTTGACGCTCAAAGTGTACCCCATCTACAGGCAAAGAGAAGTTAAAAAGATCCCTTCTGGTGTGTGGGGTGCCAATGAACCGAAATGCCTGTGGGATCGAAGAGTGATGACGCCCGCCGAGTGCGGCGGCCGTGTTGAAGGCCGACGGTTTACCTGCGACTCACGCCGCAAACTGCTTTCCCGCCCTTGCGGGATCGCTGCGCGGCTTTCAAAAGGAATTAACTTCAGAATCTGTAATTATAGGATTCGCCGGTGAACCGTGATATTATCTGCCCAAATCCAATCAATTTCAGATCACAAGGGAGGAACATATGGAGCGACGGGAACTCTTGATGGGGGGCGCCGCCTTAGCTACGGCTGCGTTTGCGAACTTGGGGCTGGCCGCCGGCCAGGGCGAGCAGCACAAACACGAGGAGCACGAACACGAAGAGCACGAGGAGCACATGCATCACTCGAGCGGCGGCAAGTACAAGGCGCTGGTGAATAGCGCGTCCGACTGTGTGCATATCGGCGAGGAATGCCTGAACCACTGCCTCACGATGCTCTCCACGGGCGACAAGGAGCTGGGCGAGTGCTCCAAGTCGGTCAATCAGTTGCTGGCGACCTGTGACGCCCTGATGAAGCTGGCCGCTCAAGAGTCAGTGTACACTCCGAAGATGGCGGCGTTGGCGGGACAGGTCTGCAAGGATTGTGAGGCCGAGTGCCGGAAGCACGAAAAGAAACATGGCCTCTGCAAGGCCTGTGCTGACGCCTGTGCCACTTGCAACAAGGAATGTCAAAAAGTGTCGGCCTAGCGGTGGGACCGTGGCTGCACGAATCAATCCGTCCTTCAATTCAGTCGGGCTGTCGCCCAAATCCATGCGACCCTGAGTCCGGCGGATAAATTCGCCTGGAACACAAGGGCAGTTTGCCACTAGGCTGGTCAGCTCTAATAGGAGCTGGACGAAGGCGACTTCGCGCGGCTTTCTCGGTCTGACAGGTTGAGTATCAGCCCTCAAAGTTGTGCCCCGGGATAGTCGCGATTCTTTGTTCCCCCGTGGGAGATGGATTAGGACTCACTCGGAAAAAGAGAAGGATCCCCCGCTTTTATTTCGCCATCCGAAATCCGCAATCCGAAATTGCTTCGTACGCTGCATTCAAGCCAGGGCCATGATTCTCTTGAAAAGATCCGGATTGCATCATAGAATTTACCGGAGGTCGGCGCGCAGGAAGCAACCTTGCCGCCCAACGCAGCGTCAATGGATTGTGTTGTCGCGAGGGTTTCGGGCAGGGATTCCTCTTGTAGCAAAGGCTGGATCTCGCTAGCTCGGTAGTAGAATGGAAGTGCAAGTCTGGGAGGCCCTTTCCTCCGAATTGGATCACCTTTGCTCGATCTCTGTGACCCGGCGCCCTGCACGTCATTCTAATCATACTTCTTGTAACTCCATCATTCGGGATACCTGCTCATTTTAAAGGATAATCATGATGAAAAGATTCCGTCACCCGGGCTATCTTCTATTCGTTATTCTCGTCAGTCTCGTCCCCGTGTCCCTCACCGCGCAACATCCGCTTGCCAAACGCTACCGCGAACAGAGCACCTGGAACGGCCGCGCCGAACCCGGGATGCAAATGAAGTCGATGATGTTCGCGTTCCATCTGCAGAACCAGCAGGAATTGGATCGTCTGCTCCTGGAACAGCAGGACCCGCGGTCTCCCAATTATCACCGCTGGTTGACCCCCGAGCAGTTCGGAAGCCGGTATGGCGTTCCTCAAGAGGAGTACCAGCGTGCGGTCCAGTGGCTGGGGCAGAAGGGGTTTTCGGTCAAGATGCAGCTTGGCAATCGGCTGAGGGTCTATTTCGATGGAGTTGCACAAGATGTGGAGCGCGCGTTTGGCACCCGCATCCAGCTTTATGACTACCAGGGGAAAACCTATTTTTCAAACGACATCGATCCGCAAATTCCAGCGGAATTCCAGGAGCACGCACTGGGAATTTATGGGTTGGATGATTTTCCCAAGGAACAGCCCCTATTCCAGGTTGGCAACGGAAGGCCTGTTTTGGCGCCGGCCGATGCTCACGTGGCCTACAATCTGCTTCCCCTCTTTCAAAGTGGCTTTGATGGCACGGGACAAAGCATCGCCATCGTGGCACGCACGGATTTTGATGTGAGCGATGTGCAATTGTTCCGAAGCATGTTCGGACTCCCGCCCAACGATCCCGTAAAGATTTTTGTTGGACAGAACCCCGGAAAACTGGCCGCCGTCGAGGAGCAGGAAGTCCTGCTGGATACGGAATGGGCGGGGGCGATTGCCCGGGGAGCGACCATCCAGGTGGTCATTTCCGACACCCTGGACATCCAGACCTCCATGGATTACATCCTGAATCGCCTGTTCACGACCCGCGTGATGACAATCAGCTTTGGTCTGGGTGAAAGTGCTTTGAACAGCGGCCAGGTGAATTTTTTCAGCAGCTTTTTTTCCCAGGCGGCCGCGCAGGGACAGACCGCCTTCGCTTCCTCAGGCGATAAAGGAGTGCAACAACCGAGCGGTAATGGTGGTACGAGCGCGGGACCGGACATCAGCGATTTCTGTGCACCCCCCTTTGTGGTCTGCGTCGGGGGCACCAGCATGCAGTTGCAATTTGACTCTTCAGGGAATGCGACACAGTTGACTGGAGAAACGGCTTGGTCGGGAAGCGGCGGCGGTAAATCGCAATTCATTACCAAGCCGGCCTATCAGACGAATACCCTCGGGGTTCCGGCGGACGGATTCCGGGATGTTCCCGATGTGGCGGCAATCGCCGATTCAAGAAACCCTGGTGCGCTCATCGTTCGCGGTGGACAAATAGATCAGGATTCGAGGGGAATCTTTGTCTTCGGGGGGACAAGTCTGAGTGCTCCCATCTGGGCAGGGGTCTTTGCGCTCGTCAATCAATTCGGCTCTCCCGGTGGATCGGGATGGGCCAATCCACGATTGTATCAAATGGGGGCCGCGCAGCAGCAAGGGGGTCCGCACGTATTCAATGATGTTACTTCAGGAAGCAACACTGCGGGCACGGTGACCGGTTTCAATGCGGGACCCGGATATGACCAGGTCACGGGATGGGGATCGTTCAATGGAGATGTGTTTGTGAGGAATTTTAACGCCGTCCCAGTCCCTCCACTCATCCCGCTCAACAATGCTTCTCCAACCACGGGGACTATTCCTCCAGCGAATTCTCAGACTGAGTGCACGCTAAATTCCACTCAATACACCATCAACGTTCCCGCGGGGGCCGTGCAACTTGTGGTGACGCTGGATGGACCTTCCGGCGGAGACGTGGACCTCTACGTCCGCAAGGCGCAGCAGGTCGGAGATACCGGGTCGTTCAACCCTTTTATCTCAGACTATCGCTCCGAAGGAACCACGGCACACGAGGTGGTTTATGTGGGCCCGAATTCACCCAATCCATTGACGCCTGGCACGTATTTCATTGGCGTGGCGAACTGCAAATCCACTTCGAGCACATTTACGCTTTCGGCCAATGTGATCGCCGGTTCTACCCTGACCAAGGTTGAGGAACTCTCGGTCGACAACGGTATTGTCGAAGCTTCATTTCCTCAGAACACGTCGAGTGGAACCATCGTGGTGAACCGGCTGAGGCCGTCGCGGTATCCCTCCAAACTGACAAAAATCCGGATCTTCTCAGCCAATTTTGGCGGTGGTCCAGGCAGTGATCCAAAAGGAATAAATATTCGCATGATTGCCTTCTCTGACCCAGCGGGTTCGGGGAATCCACCGTCTCCCACTCCTCCCCTCCTGGTGGATCAGCCGTTCACGATTCCCGGCTCCAATGGGTTCATGGAATACACTGTTCTCAATCCACCCACGATTACGAGCGGCGACTGGTACGTCGGGTTCCAGCATCCGTCGTCAGGCACTGCTGTCCTGGCCTCCATCAACACGAGCGGGGCCCCACAGCAGGCGAGCTTCATTTCTTTGAATGGGGGGACCACCTATACCGGACCCTACCAACTATTCAACAGTCAACCCCCTCCCCCGCAGCTTCCAGCGAACTTCATGATCCGCGCCGTGGTCGAGAGTCATGTCGATCTCTTAAGCACGGTCAATCTCCAGATTCCTCCGGTCGGCGCGAATACTGTGTCCACCAACACCGCCAACACGGTCGTGCAAGTGGGATACGCCACGGCAAACGCCACCAGCGGGGGCGTGCCTTTCGGCACTGCGGTTTTCAGCCTTACCCAGGGCGGGACTGTGGTGACTGAAGCGGGTGTGCCGGCCTCGGGGACTACCACCCATGCCCGGATCTTTATTGATTTCCGGACGGCGGTTCCGGCAAAAGACAATGCCGTGGATGCGGGAACGATTGCCATTGACACAGGATTTGCTGTGGTCAATCGCGGCGCGGCCTCGGCGAACATTACTTACACTCTGAAGGATTCCACAGGGGCAACAACTCTCGCCAGCGGTAACAGTATCCTGGCCCCGGGAGCTCACGATGCCCGGTTCATCGATCAGCTCAACCAAGTGGCGCCGGGCTTTAACCTGCCGGGGAATTTTCCTACGACCACGAAATTCGGGACGCTTGACATTGTAAGCACTCAGCCCCTCGCAGTGGTGGCGTTGCGGCTGACAAACAACCAGCGGGGCGACACATTGATTACCACCACTCCGGTTGCCGACCTGGACGCGCCGTTGTCGAACAACCCCGTCAGCTTCCCGCAAGTGGTCGATGGGGGAGGATTCAAGACCATCTTGATTCTGGTGAACACCTCAACCGTCGCCGAGACCGGCAGTGTGAAATTCTTAACCGACACAGGGATACCGCTGAACGTCCATTTAACCGACGGCTTCATCGGCTCTGCCGACTTCTACCTCATTCCGGCGGGAGGGTTTAAAGTGATGGAAACGGACGGGTCCCCGTCGACCCAGAATGTGGGCTGGGCGCTGGTGACACCCAGTGCAAGTAACACGCCGGTGGCAGCCGGAGTCTTCAGCTTTACACAGGGCGGTATACTGGTCACCGAGTCAGGCATCCCTGCCGCTGTCCCCACCACGCATGCGCGTATTTATGTGGATAAAACGGTCAGTGCGGCCGGCACGCACAACACGGGACTGGCCATCGCCAATCCCATTCAACCGCAGAGCCTGAATGTCACCATCAATGCCTTTCAGTTGGATGGCGTCACGCCCGTGGGCAGTAGTGCAGGACCGGTGCTTCTGAACGGGTTCGGACATACCGCCAAGTTTGCCGACCAGTTTATCAACGGTCTTCCCAGCGGATTCACGGGCGTGCTGGACATCAGCGCGTCGTCTCCCTTTGTGGCGCTCACCTTGCGCTCGCTCAATAATACTCGTCTTCCGAGCAGTGATTTCCTTCTTACGACGTTCCCCATTGCTGACCTCAATCAGGTCTCACTGAACCCGTTAATCTTCCCGCAGATTGCGGACAGCGGCGGGTATCAGACGCAGATCATTCTTCTCAGTACCAGCAATTCAAACTCAAACGTCACGGTGAATTACTTTGATGGGAATGGCCAGCCGCTTGCGTTGAAGAGCGGAAGGGGAGACAAGTAGGGATTGCGGTCGCGTGTGATGAGTTTGGTTTGGTAGCCCCGGCGTGTCTTTGCGCCGGGGGACTTCCCATCCGTCAGCCAAAAACCCCCGGCGTAAGAACCCGCCGGGGCTACCAAAGCTTTTCTAAGGGGGCTCTTGTCAGCATCCTCACAGATACAGATACCCCAACTCCTCGATAGACCCCCGGTCGGGGCTCGTCATCAATATGTTTTCTCGAGGTATTCCCGCCAGGGTTTCCAATAATATTTTTCCCAGCCCTCAGTGACTCCTTGGAAATCATGATCGGCCACGTTGACGTGAACCAACTCGATGCGCCCAGCCTTTCCTTCGGGCCAGAAGGTAAGCGTCAGGATCGAATCGATATCATCCGCTTTCCAGTGATGAGCGCGCCAGGACTGAACGATCAGGCGCTTCGGAACGGTGTACAGCATTTTCCCTGAAAGCATATCCCCAAAGGCTCGAAACTGGGATCCGGGCTCCGCACTGATCGTGACCGGAGCTCCCGTGAAAGCGGCATGGGTGTTGGGGTCGAGGTACATCTCATAAAGCTGTTCGGCGGGGGCCCGCAAAATCACGCTTTGCTGAACGGTCTGCGGCATAGACTCTCCTCTGTGGTTCTTGGAATTCTGTCTTGGTCCCCATCTGCCCTGAATTCCCGGCCTCTTTATTCATCCTTTTTCTCTTGAATTTCAGAAAGAAGTCTTCTGGCTTTCTCCTCGTCCTGAGGTTCGACCTGAAGTTCAATTGGGCCGGAAACAAGATTGAAGCCGGTTCCGATGCGCCCAGCCCCGAACAAATCCTGTAGGCCTTCGCCTTTAACTAGGAATTGAATCCCTGCTCCCTTGAGCAGGGATTTGGCGTAAGCAAGAATGGCAGGATCTTCAATTGTCAGAATGGTGACCAGGGAGTCGGACTGAACTGCTCGGTGTGCCTCTTCATTTTTCATCTCTGCCTCCTTCCGGAGCGATTCCAACGGTAGTGTCTCTGCCTACCCTGTGTATCGGCCCGGTGGCATGCCCAGGGAAGGCTACGAATTCTCAAACTTACTCACTGCCAAGCAATAATGAAAGCGAGTGCCCCAAAACTGCCGAGGAGCATCAAGGCATATCCGGCTCGATAGGCCCGACGATTCCACAACGACATCGGGGAACTCCCCCAAGAGAAGAAGACACCCTGCCGAAACAGGGATGCCTTTGCGACAAAAAATAGGGTCAAGCCAAGGAAGTAAGAACTGAGCATGGCTAGGATGAACAGGGCGGGCATCGTCCGGGCGCTTGTCGCGATCAACAGCAAGCCGATCCCGAGCACGACCGGCGCGAGTTGAATGACATAGTTCCACGCCGCATGTCGTTGGTTCATGAAGACCTCCTTAAAAGTATAGGCCGGATTCTGAGTGCAAACAAGCCGTCGGTCGACCAGACTGGTCGACCTACAGTGATGGCAGGCCGTGAGCTCAGACCGGGTGATAGGCAGATCTCTATAAAATTTATGAACTTTTTGGCCTGCTCGCACGTTACAAAGGGTAGGCACATCATGAGAGGAGAGGGCAAATATGAAGAGAACACTTTTGGGACTGCTTCTGCTGGTCATGGCAGCCAGTATGGTGCTCGCGCAGACCAGTGACAAATGGCTCCACATCAAGGTCGATAACACGGGTGACAAGACGGAGCGGGTGCGTGTGAATATCCCTCTGGATCTGGCGGAGAAGATACTCCCGGCGATTAATAAAGACCATCTCCACGCTGGAAAGGTCCGGATCGGCGAAGCGAAGATCAACGACATTGATCTGCGGGCGATGCTGGATGCGATCCGTAACGCCAAAGACAACGAATTTGTGACCGTCGACTCGCAGCATGGAAATGTGCGCGTGGCCAAGCAGGGGGGCAACCTCGTTGTCAAAGTAAACGAACTCCGGCACGGGCAAAAAGAGCAGAAAGTGGATATTTCAATCCCGTTTACGGTCATCGATGCCCTGCTTTCCAGCGGGAAGAAAGACGAGTTGGATCTCGTGGCAGCGGTCCGGGCCTTGGCGGCTCACGGCGACACGGTACTGGTCACCGTGACTGACGGATCCAGCAACGTTCGCATCTGGGTGGATTCAAACGCCCCAGCGGCGCAGTAAGGAGGTCATCATGCCTACAGGACTCGCAATTCTCGGCGGCGCAGGGGTTCTGGTCCTCGGGGGAATGGTCGCGGCGAGCGCGGCGGTCTACCAGGCGGGAGCCGTCCGTGTGAGCATCGATGAAAAAACACCCGAGGGACATCACATCCACATCATCGCGCCGGCCGCCGTGGTTCCCATCGGACTGAAGTTCGTGCCCAACGATGCACTTCAAGAGGCCTCCTCGGAGATGCGGCCCTGGCTCCCGGCCATCGAGGTTGCTGTAACAGAACTGGAAAAGTATCGCGACTTCACCCTCGTGGAAGTGGACGATGCCCAGGATCATGTGAAGATCCGTAAGGTCGGCCAAACCATGGTGATTGATGTCGACAGCACAGACGCGAGGGTTCATGTGTCCTTCCCGCTGAGAACCGCGATGTCGGCCCTGCGAAGAATCGAGGCACTGCCACGCGATTCCCGGAAGCCGGTTGTTGTCAGAGATCAGTTTTCAGATGACGGTGATTAGCTGTCAGGAGCAGTTGTCAGTGATTTCCCGTAGGATCGCGAGTTGAGGCGCGCTAGTGGAATGTAAGCGCTAGAACCATTCCGCCGCGCTATATGCCACTGGGGTCGGTTGTTACACGGTGACCTCGGTGGCTGATTTTTTTGATGGGCTTAGCCGGCCCACGATGTATCAAGAAATTCGTACGCCTCTACCTAGAGGTGTTCTCCCCCTAAAATCCAGTCCCTCGGCAGATTTCTTTTACCTCCCCATTCTATCCACCCTAGCTATCCCTTCACCTAAACTGCATTTCAGATGGGCCTGAAAGTCAAACCAGTTGGTACGACTGACCTGATTGGCTGTAATCTACTGCCTCAAAGACCGCTGGGTCGGAGACTTATCGAGGATGATCAAATATAGTGATACTCGTCATCTCATTGATGTTGAGTTGGGTAAGCTTTGGTAGCCGTGATCCCGTTCCTTGGGATCGCGGGTTTTCCATGCCGGTGGCAAAAGCTCGTGATCCGCGGAAAAGCGAGCGGATCACGGCTACCAAAGCATTCCACTTCGAGAGATACTGTCATCCGTCACTATTTTCTATCATCCTATGTAGGTCGGGAATTATTCCCCGTCTTCTCATCCGGAATTTGGGGCGGATCACAATCCATCTGGGGCGCGATTCTTTGTTGGGCTCTTTTTTTCTTCGAAACCATATCTGAAAGCTTCCTAAAACCTGGAATATTGTGGCATGCTTGGGGAACAACCCTAGGTTCATGATTTTCCCGTTTGATTTGGCCAGAAGTCGGCATCTAAAGTGCAAGATAGCGAAAAACAGAAGAAACCAGACCATGCGTAATGTATTGGAAACCAACTTTCTGCTTTCGACCGGGACGGCGTTGATTGCTTTCTTAGTCTCGCTGGGTAACTTTGTATTGGCAGGGATGCAGCAATTGCCTCCGCAAGTCTCCTACGAAGGTGAGAAGGTTGCTCTGGTGGATCTTGTCGCCAGGCCCACCGTGGACGTCGAAACTCTGCGGCCATTGGTTTTGCAAAAGGCCGGGGAACCTTATTCGACTGGAAAGATCCAAGACACGGTAGCGGCTCTCCAGCGGACCGGACTGTTCAGCAAGATTGATATTGAGGTTGCACTGGATGCTGCCGGGCTCCGGGTAACATTCGTGTTGCAGCCAGCTTACTACATTGGCATGGTCGAATTTCCGGGTGCGCTCGATGCCTATAGCTACCCTCGCCTTTTACAGGTCGTGAATTATCCTGCGGAAGAACCTTATCAAGAGAGTCGAATGAAGGCTGCCGTACCGGCCCTGCTGCATTTCTTTGCCAGCGGGGGGTATTTCGCCGCCCAGGTACAAAGTGAAAGCAAGATCGATGAGGCCCACCAACTGGCCGATTTGGTTTTTCATGTCACCTTGAATAAGCGTGCGAAGTTCGGGCGCGTGGAGATCAAAGGACTTGAAGCCAGGGAGGCGGCGCGCCTCGAGCGTGCCCTGCACTCGCTCCGCGCCCGAGCCAAGGGGGCCTCCTTGAATGCCGGAAAGCCATACGAGCCGGAACGGATCCGGGCCGCCACAAGATTTATCGTTGACCGACTCAGCCAGGAGAATCGGCTGGCGAGCCAGGTGCGTTTGGAATCCCCCCGCTATGATCCTGAGACGAATCGCGCGCACCTCACGTTTCAAGTAACGCCAGGGCCTTCGGTTTCCGTCCGCACCGACGGCGCCCGTATCTCCAAAGGAACGCTGAGGAAGCTGATCCCCATTTACGAGGAGAATTCATTTGACCAGGACCTTGTGGAAGAAGGCAGACGGAACCTCGTTTCTTATTTTCAAGGCCGGGGATACTTTGATGTAAAAGTCAATTCTCAGATTGAAGATGAGCCTACCCGGGTGTCGGTGGTCTACCAAATCGACAAGGGAAACCGGCATCGTGTGGTTGAATTGGCCTTTCGTGGAAACCACCATTTCAATGAAGAGGAGCTTCGCTCTCAGGTTGAAATCCAGAGAGGTCAATTTCTTTCTCGCGGGAAGTTTAGCAACGACCTCCTCAATCGCAGCGTCGAAAAGCTGACGGCCTACTATCGCGATGCTGGATTCTCGGACGTGAGTATCAAACCCGGCGTGGTCGACCGCGATTCCCAGGTCAACATAGTTTTCCAAATCACTGAAGGGCCGCAGACGATCGTGGATGTGCTCCACGTGGAGGGCAACACGACACAAGCGATAAGGACGTTAGCGCCGGGAGGGCTGAAACTGGGGGGTGGAAAGGCATATTCGCAGCAGCTTCTTAATCAGGATCGAAACCAGATCATGGCCACCTATCTCGACCTCGGGTACCTGAACACGGTATTTCGATCAAGCGTCAAGCCCCTGCCAGAGCACCCTCATCATGTCGCGGTCACGTACACGATTCAGGAGGGCCCGCGGACCCTCATCAGGGAGGTGACCTTCCTGGGTGGGGAACATACCCTGAGACAACACGTGGATCACGCCGCCAGGATTCAAGCGGGTGAGCCGCTCAGCCAGGGCCAGTTGCTCGCGTCCGAAAGCCGTCTTTACGATGCGGGGATCTTCGATTGGGCGAGTGTGGGTCCGCGAAAGCCGATCACTGATCAGACGGAAGAGGATGTCCTGGTTAAGGTGCATGAGGCCAAACGCAACACCCTGACTTACGGCGTGGGATTCGAGCTGAGTCCGCGCACGGGAAATATACCGGCGGGTACCGTGGCGTTGCCGGGTTTGCCGGTGGTCGGTCTGCCCGGGACGATTACCACCACGCAGAAGAACTTCGCCAGCCCGAGAGGCTCCATCGAATACAGCCGGCGGAACCTGCGTGGACGAGGCGAGACCGGTTCGGTTTCGCTATTTGCCGCCCGGCTGGATCAGCGCGGATCTTTCACCTATGGATCGCCGCACTTTCGCGGGACGGAATGGAGTTCTCTATTCAGCATCTCGGCCGAGCGCACCAGCGAGAACCCCATCTTTACCGCCCGCCTGGGCGAAGCCGGCTTCCAGGTGCAGAGGCCCTTGAACAAAGATAGAACCAAGACCCTGCTCTTCCGCTACAATTTTCGCCGCACGGTTTTGACCAACCTGCTGATTCCCGAGCTCGTCCCGGCGCAGGACCACTCGGTCCGCCTGTCGACGCTTTCAACCGCCTACGTGCGAGACACGCGCGATAAGCCGCTCGATGCTCACCGCGGCATTCTTCAGACGCTCGATTTTGGCGTCACACCGAAGGTCCTCGGATCGAGCGCCAGCTTTGCGCGCTTCCTGGGTCAAATGGCCTACTACAAGCAGATCGGAACCTCTCTCGTGTGGGCAAACAACATGCGTTTGGGTTTGGCGAAGCCATTCGGGGGGAGTGCTATTCCCCTCAGTGAGCGCTTTTACACCGGTGGCGCCGCCAGCCTGCGGGGTTTCCCGGTGAACGGCGCGGGTCCCCAGCGAACCGTACAGGTTTGCAGCAATCCAAGTAATCCTTCACCGTCGACTTGCACCAACATCCAGGTGCCTGTGGGAGGAAATGAGCTGTTCATTTTCAATTCAGAATTGCGCTTCCCGATTCCCCTGAAAAAGGGGCTGGGCGGCGTGCTGTTTTACGACGGCGGGAACGTTTACGAACGCATCGGGTTCGGCCGGTTCTTCACGGATTACAGCAACACGATTGGCTTCGGCCTGAGGTATGACACCCCGGTCGGGCCGATTCGCCTCGATCTCGGACACAATCTGAATCCGGTCACCGGGATCAAGTCCACTCAGTTTTTCATTTCCCTGGGGCAGTCTTTCTAAGGCCATCGAGCACCCGTCACGGGGCAGTGACGGCACCCCAGGGAGTGAATGTTGTGGTGATTGGAGAGAAGCCCTTGAATCTTAAAAAAAATATTCGGCGGATTTTCGCAACCGTTCTCGTGCTATTCCTGACAGCTTTTGTCGTCGGTTTTTTCATTGTGCGCAGCCATTCCTTCCACCGGTACGTCCTGGTCAAGATGATTGAGAAAGCTGCTGAAGCCACCGGGGGGAGGGTGGAAATCGGCGACTACACGTTCCACTGGTTTCCCCTGCGTGCCGACATTTATCGCCTGGTCATTCATGGCACTGAACCCAATCCCGCCGAGCCGCTCTTCGCATGTGACCACCTCGGTGTGGGTTTGAAGATCATTTCTTTGCTCGAGCGGAAAGTGGACTTGCGCGAGATTGTCATCGATCATCCGGTTGTCCACCTCTTCGTCGACCCATCCGGCCACACCAACATCCCCCCGCCGCGAGTGGCGAAAGAGGCAAGCACTCCCGCCAATGTGTTTGACCTCGCGATCAAGCGATTCCGGGTTCAGGGTGGCGAGCTCTATTTCAACGATCGTCAGTTGCCTCTGGACGCCGAGCTTCACGACCTGCAGGCACAAGCGCAATTCGACCCCGTTCAGACTCAATACAACGGCTCGCTCAGTTACCATAAGGGCCGACTTCACTTTGCCGATCTCAACCCGCTCCAGCATGACCTCGAAGCAGGGTTCACCGCTTCACCTTCCGGGCTAAACGTGGACCACATTCTTGTAGCGACGGCCTCCTCGCGCCTTTCAGCCCAGGGAAGCATGAAGGATTACAGCAATCCAGCGATCGAAGGGACATACCAGGCCACTTTATCATTGCAAGAGGTGAAGAACATTCTGAGGGCAGCCCCATTCCCCCTGGGTGGAGTGGCCGTGATTGGCGCCTTGCGGTATCAAGACGCGCCGGGTCAACCGTTCCTGAAGGGCTTGCTGGCTGAAGGCCGGTTCAACAGTTCAGCGCTCGCGTTGCGAACGGCAGAGGGCCACGCCGAGATGCGAGCTGTCCGGGGGCGATATCATCTGGAAAAAGGCATCCTCGAGGCGAGCGATGTGCAGGCCGATCTCCTCAAGGGACATCTAACAGCAGAGCTCAGAATGCGCCAGTTGACAAATAACCCCGAGTCGCATGTGACCGGTTCATTCAGTGCCATATCACTGAACGAGTTGAATGCCAGCCTGGGCAGCAAACCGCTCGAGGCCGTCCCGATGAGCGGGCAACTGGATGGGAAATTCGACGCGACCTGGCACGGGAGTTTTCTAGGCCTCCAGCTCCGTACAGACGCCACCATTGCGGCCAATGCTGAAGCGGCATCGAGCGCCACCTCTAAAGAGTCGGCGATTCCGTTGAATGGGACGCTGCACCTTGCCTACGATGGCGCCCGCAACACCCTGCTCGTGAATCAAACCCGCCTCCAAACGCCGCACACGACTGTCCTCTTGAACGGCGCCGTGAGTGACCATTCACTCCTGAATATCCAAGTAAGCAACGATGACCTCCGCGAGGTGGATATCCTCGGCCTCGGCTTGCGGCGAGCGATCCCGAGACCATCATCTCAGCCCCAACGGCTCGGGTTGACGGGTTCGGCTTCTTACACTGGACAAATGTCGGGCTCGATGAAGGAGCCGCGTTTCACGGGTCAGTTGAAAGCCGGCAACTTCCAAGTTCAAGGCATCTCGGGCCGGGTACTGCAAACCGGCCTCAACGTAAGCGCTTCGGAGATAGCCCTTCATCGCGGAGACCTTGAAACCAATGCGCAAGGACGCATCCGGTTCGATGTGACTGCGGGGCTTCACGGTTGGTCATACATCTCAACAAACCCCATCAAAGCCCAAGTGTCCCTCACGCGAATTCCCATCGCCGATTTGGAGCATCTATTCAAACTTCAATACCCGATGACGGGTTTGATGAGCGGGAATATTTCGGTCCGGGGCTCACAAACAAGCCCCGAGGGGCAAGGGTCGGTTCAACTCACCGCAGGGAACCTCTGGAACCAACCGGTCCGCAGCCTGTCTCTCCGGTTCGAGGGGACAGGGGAGTCAGTTCATTTGACGGTGGCCGTCCAAACGAGCGCCGGCAACGCAACAGGGAATATCACCTATTACCCGAAGAAGGAAGGCTACGAAGGAGAGATTGAGGCCCGCGATGTTCGGCTCGATCAGCTTCAGTGGGTGCAGGGACGGAACCTGGGACTCAAGGGGGTGATGACCGTTTCGGCGAAGGGGAGCGGGACCATCAAATCGCCGCAGATCAAAGCCGCGGTGGAAATTCCTGAGCTTCAAATCCGCGATCAAAAAATAAGTGCACTCAAAGCCCAGATCGACGTTGCCAATGAGCAGGCGACCCTTGCTCTCGACTCGAAAATCACTGAGGCGTATATCAAGATAAATGGAAACGTCCAGCTCAAGCCGGACTATTACGCCACCGCAACTGTCGACTCGCGCGGTATCCCCCTGGGACCCGTCCTGGCAAGCTATCTACCTGGTCAATTCCCTGACCTGCGAGGAGAAACGGAAGTTCATGGATCATTAAAGGGCCCCCTGAAGGACCCAGCGCGACTGGAAGCCCACGTCGAAATTCCCACTTTGAACGTTGGTTACCAGTCACTCCAGATTCATAATGCGGCGCCCATCCAACTGGATTACAAAAACAGCGTTCTGACGTTGCATCAGACGCAGATTAAGGGCACGGGAATCGATCTGCAGCTTCAAGCCACGGTTCCTCTTCAAGGGCAAGGGTTGATCAAGGCGTCGGCGATGGGTACGGCCGATCTCCGCTTGATACAGTTTCTCGACCCGGAACTGAATGGTTCCGGGGAGGTGCGGCTGGATATCACCGCGGGGGGCAATAGATCTCGTCCGAGTGTTCAGGGCGAAGTTCGAGTGAGCAACGGTGCGATCCAAGTCTCAAACGCCCCGCTGGGGCTCGAAAGGATGAATGGCGAGTTTGCGGTTCAGAACACGCGAGTGGAAATCAGGCAGTTATCGGGTCAAATTGGCGGGGGGTCCGTGTCGGCCCAGGGATACGTGACCTACCGGCCGGACATACAGTTCCATCTTGGATTGACGGCAAACTCTGTGCGGCTGCGCTACCCCGAGGGGGTCCGCGCCCTGTTGAATGGGAAGCTGGCCTTGAATGGCGCCCCGGACTCCTCTGAGCTCAGCGGCCAGGTCGTCGTCGATCGTCTTTCTTTTACTAGGTCTTTTGACCTGGCGACGTTCTTGAACCAGTTCAGCATCGAACCATCACCATCCCCCGGGACGAAATTTGCCCGGAACTTGAAATTGAATGTGGGGGTGCAGTCGACGGAAGAGTTGGGACTGGAAAGCGCCAAGTTAAGCTTGCAAGGATCTGCCAATCTGCGGGTACGCGGCACGCTGGCTGAGCCGGTGGTGCTGGGGCGGGCCAACCTGACCGGTGGGGAATTGTTTTTCCTCGGCAATCGATACCAGGTTCAGAGAGGGGTCGTGGACTTTGCAAATCCCGTTCGCACACAGCCCGTAATCAACCTCCAGGTGACCACCACGGTGAATCAATACAACCTCAGCCTGAACTTTGTGGGACCCATTGAGCGCTTTCGGACGACCTATACTTCGGACCCGCCGCTCCCTCTCATCGATATCATCAACCTGCTCGCTTTTGGCAAGACCACAGGAGCTGCCGCCGCCAGCGCCAGCACGCCCGCCAGTCTCGGAGCTGAATCTGTTTTGGCTCAGGGTCTGAGTAGCCAGTTCAGCAGCCGGGTCGAAAGATTTGCCGGCATCTCTCATCTTTCCATCAATCCTTTGATTGGCGGAAATCAACGAAATCCGGGGGCCCGGCTGGCTGTTCAGCAACGGATCACGAAAAATCTGTTGTTTACCTTTGCCACCGACGTCACCTCGACACAAGGTGAGACGGTTCAGATCGAGTACCAGGTCAGCCCCAAGTGGTCGGTCTCCGTGGTCCGCAACCAGAACGGAGGCGTGGCTGTGGACGCCAAAATGAGAAAGACGTTTTAGCGTGCGACACACTGATTTAAACCTAACTCGGACGACCCGCAACCAACCAGGGCTAATTTGATAAAATGGACGATTTGCAAAGAAGCCTGAGACCCCCATAAACAAGGGACCGAAAGCACCTCGAAAACGATTTCTTACCAATGGGTCTGCAAATTCTATTGATAAGCCCCTATTCGACATCAATGCGTGCTACCTCCCTCGTAGTAACTTGTTGCAGTACCCTTCGCAGAGACTTGTGGTAAACTATCCAGCCTAAGAATATAGATAAATCAGCAGTCGTGCAGGAAGAAATTCCCGTATCGTCGTGGGAATTTCGGGTCAGAACTAAAGAACCCCGGACCCAGCTTGTTATCTCCCATTGTTTGGTAAACTCACTCAGCCCTTTCAGAAAGGTGCGAAAGTGACATTCTTTGCAACACCTTGGACTAATCCTCATACCGCTTCGCAGGGGCCGGCGTGACTGCAGAGTGGGTCGGCATCGAAAATGCTCAAGAGCAAGGACACAGGCGGAACTGACAAATGCGTATTTCTGTGAGATTCATCCTCCTTCTGTTCATCGGGGTTACCCTGGTATCCCTGTTTTTCGCACGGTCCCAGGTGAAGGTACAGAAGCGGGGATTGAGGTCCGATCTGGAAAGACGCGCTGACGTCTTGTCGGACAGCCTGCAGGAGATCATCGAGCCGATGCTGCAAAATGAGGCCACCAAGGATCTTCAGCGGGTCCTGGAGAGGTTTGGAAACCGGGAACGCCTGTCTGGAGTGGCCATCTATGATATGCGGGGAAATCCCATCGCGATGACCTCGGGTTTGACTGGAAAACTGAATGGCGTTCCAAACACGGTGGCTCTGGCGATCGCCAAGAACGAGGGTTGTGGTGAATTCGTGACGATCGGTACAACCTACACGCACATCTTTGCCCTCCCATTGCATCAAAATGGAACCACGGTGGGAGCCATGGTTCTGTTACACAATGCCGATTACATTCTGGCCCAGAGCGATGCCATCTGGCGTGATGCCTTCATACGCGTGCTGGTCCAGACGGTTTTGATTTCTTTGATCACCCTGCTGATTGTCCGTTGGAGCGTTGTCAATCCAATTTCAAAGACGGTTCAATGGATGCGGGAGTTGCGCACGCGGGGGAGCCATTCCACGCTGGATCTGCCCGAGGAGGAATTGTTCAAGCCGCTCATGCGGGAGGCGACTCATCTGGTGCAAAGTCTCTCCGCGGCCCGGGCTGCCGCAGAAGAGGAAGCTCGCTTGCGCGAAGCGTCTGAGTCGCAGTGGACAGCGGAGCGCCTTCGCGTCCATGTGCGCAATCGGCTTCAGACACGGCCGATGATCGTGGTATCGAATCGCGAGCCTTACATGCATGTTCATCGCGGCAATACCGTAGAGGTGATCGTTCCGGCGAGTGGTTTGGTCACGGCGCTGGAGCCGATTCTAAGGGCGTGTGATGGCACCTGGATCGCCCACGGATCGGGAGATGCCGATCGCGAGGTCGTGGATGAGCACTCCCGGCTTCGTGTGCCCCCTGAAGATCCTCAATATGCGCTACGTCGCGTGTGGCTCACCCGGGAGGAGGAAGAGGGCTATTATTACGGGTTTGCCAACGAGGGGCTCTGGCCTCTGTGTCACATCGCGCACACCCGTCCCACGTTTCGCAGTTCCGATTGGGACGATTATCAGGCGGCGAATCGAAAGTTCGCGCGTGCGGTTCTGGAGGAAATGAAGGGCACCCACGAACCGTTGCTGCTGATCCAGGATTATCACTTCGCGCTTCTCCCCCGGCTGGTGAAAGAAGAGCGACCCGACGCCCGGGTGGCGATCTTCTGGCATATCCCCTGGCCGAATCCGCAGGCCTTCGGCATCTGCCCCTGGCAGCGGGAGCTGCTGGATGGATTGTTGGGCGCCGATTTGATCGGCTTCCACATCCAGTCCCACTGCAACTATTTTTTGGAAACCGTGGATCAGACCATCGAATCGCGCATCGAGTGGGAGCACTTTGCTGTGAATCGCCTCGGTCATTTGACCCTGGTGAAACCGTTTCCTATCAGCGTGGCGTTTCCTGAGCCTCCACCCCTGTTGCCGGATCGATTTTCCGGCGATCGGTTTGCCCTGATCAAAGAGCTGGGCTTGGAAGTAGTCTACTTGGGGGTGGGCGTGGACCGCGTGGATTATACCAAGGGGATCCTGGAGCGGCTCCAGGGCGTGGAACGCTTTCTTGACAAGTATCCCGCCTACCGGGGGAAGTTCACTTTTGTGCAAATCGGCGCCCCCAGCCGGACCCATATCAAACGCTATCACGACCTCCAGGCGGAAGTCGAAGCGGAAGCGGAACGGATCAATTGGCGTTTCGAAACCAGCCGGTGGAAGCCGATCATCTTTCTCAACAAGCACCACAGCCATGAGGAGATTGAGCCTTATTACCGTGCCGCGGATGTGTGCCTGGTGACGTCGCTGCACGACGGGATGAATCTGGTCGCCAAGGAATTTGTCGCCGCACGGGATGACGAGCAGGGGGTGCTGATCCTCAGCCAGTTTGCCGGGGCTTCTCGCGAACTTCAGGACGCACTGTCAGTCAATCCCTATGACACGGAACAGCTCGCTGAAGCCATCCGGTTTTCTTTAGAGATGGATTCCGCGGAGAAGATGGAGCGGATGCAAAGGATGCGGCGAATCGTCAGGGAGCACAACGTCTATCGCTGGGCAGCCAATCTCATCACGGCACTCTCAGAGATCCGCCTGGAGCAGCCGACGACCGGGAAAGTTTAGAGAAAAGAACTCCTCCGGGATTCATCGATAAATCATGAACGGAGGGGAGAGGCGTTCCGCTCCCGGCGCAAGTCCGGTCCGGACCCATAAGAAATTTTTTTGCCCATGATTCCCAGTAAAGGTCTGCCCAAGGGATCCCCCTCCCGCCATCTTTTTGCGCATTGGAGCGGGGTGGCGAAGCGATTGCGGGCGGCGCGGCATGTGCTCCTGATCATGGATTTTGACGGGACTCTGGTGCCGTTGCGCGCCCGGCCTGAAATCCCCATGACGGACGACGCGGTTCGGCGCCTCCTGGCCCGATTGGCAAACTCTCATCGAGCCACGTTGTACATCATCAGCGGGCGGCGGCGAGACGACGTGCGCCAGCGTGTTCGAGTTCCGAAGATCCGGTATCTGGGGCTGCATGGTTGGGAAGGGCGGTTGAATAACTCATCGGATGGCGCGGGACATCAGCTTCTTCGACAGGTCAAACAGCAACTTGCCACCCGCTTGGTCGACCTTCCTGCGGTCTGGATCGAGGACAAGAAGCATGTGCTTTCAGTCCACTTCCGTGGCTCGAGTCCGGCCACGATGCGCCGTGCTCACAGAATCGTCAAGGAATTGATCAAACCCTCGGAGGGCCTGCTGCGGATCGTCACGGGCAAGAAGGTATGGGAAGTGATTCCCCGTGAAATCAGGGGGAAAGGATATGCCGCCCGAGCAATCCTCGAGCGATGCCCTGAAAAAACAGTGCCCATCTGCGTGGGCGACGACGCGACGGATGAAGCGGCATTCAAGGCACTTCGGCGCGGTGTGACGATCCGCGTGGGGAAACATCGCCGAACCCTGGCGCGCTACACTCTCCGCAATCCCGCGGAGGTCAGAGAATTTCTGGAGAGACTGGAGACCGTGATTCAATGAGGACCGCAGAACATCCCTTTCGATTTGTGACCGCGGCTTACCTGACCCGCATCTGCAACCAGAAGGCGAATAACCTGGCGGAGCTTTCTCACAGCCTCGAGGAGTCGAGCGATGGCTCCATCTTCTATCACACCTTTCAGAGCCTCGGCCGCTATCATTTTCTCACCGAAGGATTCTCGAACGATTTTGCGCAGTGGGTCCTGGCATCCTGCAACCGGGCCGAGCTGGCCGAGAAACTGGCTACGCTGGATATACGGGATTACCTTGCCCTGGCTGAACTGCGCACCGATCTTCGTCGCCTGGTCGATGATTACTGTCGGGCCCATCCTCAATTCGCGGAACAAAGCGCCTTTGAGCCCTTCTACTTCTGTGAGGGCATTGAGGTCACAGTTCCCTTAGACCGGGAGGCACGAACCCTCGAGGAGTTTTGTGAAGCTCTCCGGAATATGAGCAATGCCGCCTTCCAGTACCACTTCATTGCCTCGCGACTTCGCCTGCATTTGCGTACTAACGACTTCTCCCATTGGATTGAAACGGAACTGGCGCTCCCCAACCTTGCCAGGCGCGCCAACCATATCGACATTTATACCAACACGCTGGAAGACAGCCGGGCGAAGCTGCTTTCCCTGGCAGAACAGGAATTGGCCCGATGAGCGCCGCGAGTCCTTCCACTCACGTCATCCGGTTGGGGGATTACGCGCCCCTGCTGGGGGTTCCGGAAATCTCACAACTGCGCGCCCTCGCCAGCCACCTGCAAGGGCGGAGGATGCAGATGGTGAATTCCACCGCGATGGGTGGCGGGGTTGCCGAGATCTTGAATCGAGTGGTTCCAATCCTTGAGGAACTGGGGCTCTCCGTAAACTGGGATGTCATCACCGGCGGAAACGATTTCTGGGAAATCACCAAGGCCTTTCATAACGCCTTGCACGGCGGGCCTTATGACATGCCGCCGGAGAGTTTCGACATCTTTCTGGCGTACAACGAGCAAAACCGTGCGCGCATGCAATTTGAGGCTGAATTTATTATAATCCATGATCCCCAACCGGTGGCACTCGTCGAAGCACGCCATGACCACTCGGGGCATTGGCTTTGGCGCTGCCACATTGATCTTTCACAACCCCACCCCAAGGTGTGGAAATTCTTGGAGCCTTTTGTTGCGCGGTATGACGGCGCGGTGTTTTCGTCCCCGACCTTTGCGCGCCAGCTCCCCATCCCTCAGTATCTTTCTTATCCCAGCATCGATCCGCTCTCGGAGAAGAACCGCGATCTTGAACCTGAATTCGTTCGCGGGGTTCTGGAACGATTCAACATCGATCCGGCCCGCACCATTCTGACCCAGATCTCGCGTTTTGACCGGCTGAAGGACCCCGTGGGAGTGGTCCGCGCCTATCAGATCGTTAAACGTTATTTCGATTGTCAACTCGTCCTGGCGGGAGGAGGAGCGACGGATGACCCTGAGGGAGAGGCCGTTCTCCAGGAAGTGCGTCAAGCCGCCGGGAACGACCAGGATATCCATATTCTCAACCTGCCTCCCTGGAGTGCGATTGAGATCAATGCCCTCCAACGCGGCTCAACCATCATCATCCAGAAAAGCCTTCGCGAAGGGTTTGGGTTGACCGTATCGGAGGGCTTATGGAAGAAGAAACCCATGGTGGCCTCGGCTGTGGGCGGTATCCCCAATCAGGTGATTCATCGACACACCGGATTGCTGGCGCATTCGGTCGAAGGCACGGCGTACCAGGTTCGATTCCTGTTATCCAACCCGGCATTGGCGCAGAGACTGGGCGAGCAAGGACATGAACACGTGCGCGAGCATTTCCTCATCACCAGTCAGGTTCGACGCCACTTGACCGCGTGTCTGCATTTGAAGAATCAAGGATAGTAAAGGAAGGGAATGACCGTTGAAACGGCTGAGGCTTGATCGGCAGGAAGGTTCTCAAACACCCCGATGAATCGGGCCGCTGGCGTGTTTTGATTGCATGGGGTGTCAGCTTCGGTCGCCTATCGCACTTTTTCCTCTTCAGCGACCTTCGTCCCGGTGGGTGCTCCCACTTGCCACCACGACGACAATCTTGTCCCCCAGTCATCCAGGAAGGTGTAGACGACCGGCACCACGATGAGGGTGAGCAGTGTGGACGTGATGAGGCCCCCGATGACGGCGCGAGCCATGGGAGCCCGCATTTCGGAACCGGCCCCGATTTCAAACGCCAGAGGCAGCATGCCGAAGATCATGGCCAGCGTGGTCATGAGAATCGGGCGTAGCCGGATTTTCGCTGCGGCCACGAGCGCCTGTCCCCGCTCCATCCCCTCACGGCGCAAGCGGTTGGCGTAGTCCACCAGTAGGATGGCGTTCTTCGTCACCAGGCCCATCAGCATGATCACGCCGATCATGGACATGATGTTGAGCGAGTCGTGGCTCAACCACAAAAGGACCGCCACTCCGAGCAGGGAAAGCGGCAACGAGAGCATGATGGCCAGCGGGTGAAAGAAGCTCCGGAACTGCGAGGCGAGGATTGCATAAATGAGAATCACGGCGAGGATCAGGGCGCGATTGATGTAGTGGAAGGTCTCGCGCAGGTCCTCGGCCTGACCGGTATAATCGATTTGCACCCCCGGCGGAAGTTGAATCTCAGCGTTGCGGGCCCGCAATTCGTCAATCACATCGCCCAGGGGCCGGTCCTGAGTGGAACCCAGCACGCGAACTTCCCGCATCAAGTCGCGGCGCCGGATCAGAGAAGGGGCTTCGGAGTCTTCCAGCTGGGCGACCAGGGAAAGCGGCACGGCCGAACCCGTCCCCGGAACGGCCGTCATGACAGGAACGGAAATGTCGGTCAAATCCTCCCGCAAGCGCCTCTGATCCTCCTCGAGTCGAACTCGAACGTCGTAGGCATCTCCATCCGCGTCCTGATATTGCGAGACCACTTCGCCGGCCACCAGTCCGCGCACGATGGAGGCGACCGTCCCAAGGTCAAGTCCGAGGTCAGAGGCGGCCTTGCGGTCCACGTGAATCCGGATTTCCGGTCTTGGATCCTCGCGACTGGAATCCACATCGGTGGTTCCAGGGACGCTGTGAGCGCGTTCCATGATTTGCGCAGCGACCAAGTCGAGTTGGTGGAGATCGGTTCCCCGCACGCTGATCTGGATCGGCCGCGCCTCGCCCATTTGTTCAGCCTCTTCGACGCTGGACCGGAGGATTGGCCAGCGCGCAAGGTCTTTCCGCACCGCCTGTCGCAATTGTAGGTCGCTTCGCTTCCGCTTGCCCTTGGGTGTCAGTTTGACATAGACACTGCCTTCATTCACAGGGGTGGTTCCGCCGGCCCCGATGGTGATGAAGGAGTAGGCGATGCCGGCCTGACGCCGCAGCATCTCGGTCATCCGGCGCCCCACCTCCGTGGTCTCACGCAGCGTTGTGCCGGGGGGCATCTTGAAAGAGATCTGAAATTCTTCGCGGTCGTAATCTGGGATGAAGGCACTGCCCACGCGCCCAAAAAAGAAGACGCTCACCACCACCGAAAGCACTCCCATCCCCAATACCGCAAAACGATGCTTGAGCGCCCAGGTGAGACTTCCTCCGAGCACCTGCTGGAGAGATTCCAGCTTCCGGTTCATTTTTTCGAGCTGTCGGCTGAGCCAGCCTCTCCGGCGTCCAGTCTCGATGGCCGGATCATACCAACGGGAGGACAACATGGGATCGAGGGTAAAGGAGATGAAGAGAGAGACTAGGACGGCAAAGCCCACCGTCATTCCGAATTGGTAGAAAAAGCGTCCAACAATACCACCCATGAAGGCCACGGGCACGAAGACGGCGAGAATGGTAAAGGTGGTCGCCATCACCGCCAGGCCGATTTCTGTGGTGGCTTCTGCCGCCGCGGTCATGTGGTTGGTACCGCCTTCCATATGCCGCACAATGTTTTCTCGGACGACGATGGCGTCGTCAATGAGCATCCCGATGGCTAAGGAGAGACCCATCAGCGTGAGGACATTCAGGGTAAATCCCAGCGCCCGCATGATAATGAACGCACTGATCACGGAGACCGGCAGGGTCAATCCGGTGATCACCGTACTTCTCCAGCTGTTCAGGAAGATGAATACCACCAGGATGGTCAGAATCGCGCCCAGGATCAGGGTCGTTCGTACATCCTCCACTGCATCCCGAATAAAGGTCGAATTGTCGCGAACCACACGCAATTCGACGCCTTTCGGCATCTCGGCCTGAAGCTTGTGAAGCCCTTCCTTGACGTTGTCGGCGACGTCAACGGTGTTGGCCCCCGTTTGCTTCTGGATTTCAAGTGCCAGGGCGGGTTCTCCGTCAAGCAGGGAAAAGCTGCGCTGCTCTTCAATTCCATCCTCAACTTTCGCGATGGCCGAGAGCGGGATGGGGTAATTGTTGCGTTCGGCGATGATGAGCGGTTTGAAATCACGCGGTTCTTTAGCCCGGCCGGCGACTCGGACCAGTGATTCACGGATCCCTTGATCCAGCTTGCCGGCGGGAACATCCAGGTTTTCCCGACGCAAGGCCTCGAGCAGTTCAGGATAGGTGAGGCCGAAGGATTTCATCTTGTCGCGATCCACCAGAATCTGAATCTCTCGCCGCGCCGCTCCCACCAGGCGAATCTGTCCCACCCCGGAGACGTTTTCGAGCCTCCGCTTCAACACTTTTTCCGAGATGGTCGTCAGGGCCTTTGCATCGAGATTCGGCGAAAGCACCGCCACCGACAAGATGGGCAGTTCCTCCATCCGAAGCTGCTGGATCACCGGCTCCTTGACCTCGCGGGGAAAGAGGCTGCGAATGCCGTTAATCTTGTTCTGAATCTCCTGCAGGGCGGTCACAATGTTGGTTCCCAGTTGGAACTCGACGACGACGCTCGAAAATCCCTCAGTGGTGGTGGAATTGATGTGGCGAATTCCTCCGATCGGGTTGACCGCCTCTTCGATGCGCTTGCTGACCTCGGTTTCCACCGTCTCAGGCGCGACGCCGGGGTAGGTCGTGTTGATACTGACCACCGGAATATCGACGTTTGGAAAAAGGTCGATCTTCAATTCCGTGTACGAGAAGATTCCAATGACGACGAGGGTGACCACCATCATTGTGGCAAAGACGGGTTGTTTTATGGAAAGATTAGAAAGAAACATGTTTGCCTTTTCCTGCCTGGTTGAACCCCGGTGATGTAGGAGCCAGAAGTCGGAAAAGAGGTGTCAGGTGCCAGGTGTCGGGTGTCAGGGGAGGCAAGTGGTCAGGTGCCAAGTGTCAGGGAA
>JBAVHJ010000235.1:0-5111 GCA_049685715.1 Terriglobia bacterium
TCTTTGCGACGTTCAACGGGAAAAAGAAGGCGGCGATGAAATTAAAGAAGGCAGCCCAGAGCACAGCCAGCCCTGGAGTCAAAACTCGGGTGGATACGACAGTCGCGATGGAGTTGGCGGCGTCATGAAAGCCGTTGAAGAAGTCGAAGATGAGCGCGACGACGATGATCCCGGTGACGAGCAGGAGCATGGGGTTAGGCATTCTTTACGACCACGCCTTCGATGACATTAGCGACGTCTTCGCAACGGTCAATCGCCCCCTCCAGCACTTCGTAAATCTCCTTCCACTTGATGATGTAAATGGGATCGTTGTGATCGTCAAAAAGACGTGCAATGGCAATGCGGCTGACCCGATCGCCCTCGTTTTCCAAGCGGTTGATCTCGATGCAATGTTCGATGATATGGTCGTGCTTCTCGAGGACAGCGAGCGCCTGGACGAGGACGTGGGTCGCTGTTTGAATGAGTTCCGCCAGCCGTACGGCATCTTCCGTGGGTTTTTCGATCTTATAGATAAGCATGCGGCTGGAGACCGCATCAATCATATCCAACACGTCATCAAGCTTGCTCGCGAGTTCATGAATGTCTTCGCGATCAATGGGGGTAATGAACGTCTTGTTCAGTCGCGTGAAAAGGTCATGGGTCATCTGGTCGCCGAGGTGCTCGATGTCTTTAATGGATCGGACTCGTTCGGCCACGTTGTCGTACCGGACCAAAAGCTCCACGAGCTGTTGCGAGGCCCGCTCGATGTTCTTCGCCATATCCACAAATAATTCGAAGAACTTGGCTTCACGGGGCAGGATTCTTAACATGCGAAGACCTCACTTCTAATCAGGGCTGGATAAATACTACGTGCCGATGGGTTAAATAAACTCCATGCACTATCTCAAAAAAATCGTGTGTTGACAAGCGGGAAGAGGATCAAATGGCGACCGCTGGATTTCAAGGGCAAGAGAAACCCGGAGGATAGCATGACAATGAATAAATCAGGATACCGGGGTTGCTTCCACGTGAATCGTGGCGGCCCGATGCCTCGCATGCTCTTCAACGAACTGTTGCATCCGTCAGGGCATTCACTTGCGTTTCGGCATGGTAGGAACTTCGAACGAGAGGTCCGGCTTCGATGTGCGGGATCCCCATGGCCTCCCCCAGGGATTTCAACTCGCTGAATTCCTCCGGCGGGTAAAACCGTTCCACCGGAGCGTGCTCTCGCGTCGGTTGGAGATACTGCCCCAAAGTCATAATATCCACCTGAATGTCCCGAAGAACCCGCATGACCTCAATCAACTCTTCGCGCGTTTCACCCAAGCCCAGCATCAGGCTGGATTTCGTCAATGTTTGAGGCGAAAAGCGCTTGGCCGCGGCCAGCAGTTGAGTGGACCAGGCAAAACGCGCCCCGGGCCGAACCGTCCGGTACAGCCGCGGCACCGTCTCCACATTGTGGGCGAAAACGTCCGGGGAGGCCTCCAGGACACGGCGCAGGCACTCTACAGACCCTCGAAAATCAGGGGTGAGCACTTCGACCTTTGTTGGGGGCATGATCGCCCGGATCTGCCGAATCGTCTCCGCAAAAATAAAGGCGCCTTGATCCGGCAAGTCGTCCCGGTCAACGGAGGTGAGGACCGCATGCTTGATGTTCAGGGTTCTTACCGCCTCAGCAACGCGGCGCGGTTCCTCCAGGTCATACCCCTTCGGTAATCCGGTTTTCACCGCGCAGAAACGGCAGGCTCGGGTACACACATCCCCCAGAATCATGAACGTGGCTGTATGATTTCCCCAACATTCAGAAATGTTGGGACATCTCGCCTCCTCGCAGACGGTATGGAGATTCTTCTCTCGGGCCAACCGCTTGATCTCAAAGTAGCCCTCGCTGTTGGGGAGTCTCACCTTGAGCCATCGAGGCCGGTGCGGTTTGCTGTCGGATTCAGGAGAAAGAGGCATAATCGTTTTGCTTCATGGGTTGTTGCCGCAAATCCATTATCTATTCAGGTCCCTTGTGATCCACGTTATTTTACAACGAACCTCCTCCAGGACTTCGATTAAAGACTCTTCCAGTTCTCCAACCGTTTTTTGAGGGAGGCCATGAACTGATCTGCCACAGCGCCATCGACCACGCGGTGATCAAAGGAAAGGCTGAGGATGACCATGGACCGGATAGCAATGGCGTCGTTTTCAATCACGACCGGCCTCTTGGTTATGGATCCGACGCCAAGGATGGCCACTTGCGGCTGGTTAATGATCGGGGTCCCAAACAAACTTCCGAAGATCCCCGGATTCGTGATCGTGAACGTGCCGTTTTGCACTTCTTCCGGCTTCAGCTTCTTGGTTCGGGCACGCTCTGCCAGATCCGCTATCGTCTTGGCAAAGCCGACAAAGCTCTTGTCCTCCGCATTCTTAATGACCGGCACAATGAGACCCCAATCGAGCGCCACAGCGATTCCGACATTAATGTCCTTCTTGTAAACAATGTTATTGCCCTCGACGGAGGAATTCAGGATGGGGAATTCTCTCAGCGTATCCGCTACTGCTTTGGCCAAAAATGCGGTGAAAGTGAGTTTAACCCCGTTCGTGCGTTGGAAGTTCTCCTGCTCGCGTTCGCGAAGCTTCACGACGTTGGTAACGTCGACTTCAAAAATGGTATTCACATGCGCCGAAGTACGCTTGCTCATCACCATGTGTTCGGAAATCTGCTTGCGCATCGTCGACATGGGCTCAATGGTGACGCGGGCGGCGGATGCAACCGTGGCGATGGAAGAGGCTGGCGGCGGGGCAACAGTCGGTGCGGACGTAACAAGTTTAGGGACAGGCACATGTGGAGCAGGGGGAGGGAGTGCCGTCGAAGGAGACGGTTTCACGCCTGCGCCGGCTAGATAGGTCTCAATATCCTGTTTCGTAATTCGATTTCCCAATCCTGTCCCCTTAATCTTTGTGAGATCAAGGTTATACTCCCGGGCCATCTTTCGAACGAGGGGTGAAGACCTGATATCCTCTGGAAGCTCGCTGCTGGGCACCGGTTTCGCTTCGGGCTGAGGGGGAACGGGAGCGGGGATGGCTGCCGGCGGCTTTGAAACCGCAGGTGCCGAGGTCACAACCTCTGACTCAGACGGTGTCGCCGAGGCACCCGCTTCGCCGTCCAACACCGCGACCACCGTGTTTACTTGGACGGTCTGGCCCTCGGGGACAAGGATAGTTGTAAGGACACCGGCAGCGGGCGAGGGGATCTCAGAATCGACCTTGTCCGTGGAGATCTCAAAAAGGGGCTCATCCCGCTTCACTGGCTCGCCAACCTTTTTGAGCCACCGGGTGACCGTCCCTTCAAATATGGACTCTCCCATTTGGGGCATAATGACATTCGTCGCCATGAAAAAACTCCTCTCCCATCAAGGGTGGCTAACCAGACCCGACCGTGCGCGGTGAAGGTCTCGTTCCGTTTCGTTCAATAGCTGGCGAGCCGTCGAGCGGCATTCATCAACCGGCCTGCACTCGGAAGAAAAGCCTCCTCCAATGGAGGCGAATAGGGAACGGGAGAATCGGGCGCCGTAACGCGCAGGAGCGGCCCGTCGAGATATTCGAAGGCTTTCTCCGAGATGATTGCTGCCAATTCCGCTCCCAGACCGAGGGTACGCGTGTCTTCGTGCAACAGAATGATCTTGTTCGTCTTCTTCACAGAAGCCAGAATGCACTCCTCGTCGAGTGGAGAGAGGGTTCGGAGGTCAATGATCTCGGCATCAATCCCCTCCTGCTCAAGCTGTTGGGCCGCCTCCAAGGCAACGAAGAGCATGGCGCCATAGGTGATGATCGAAAGATGCCTTCCCTCGCGAACGACCCGGGCTTTGCCCAAGGGTACAACATAATCGCCTTCCGGGATTTCCTCCTTAATCCGGCGGTACAGAAACTTGTGCTCGAAAAAAATGACGGGGTTGTTGTCGCGGATGGCGGCCTTGATCAATCCCTTGGCATCATAAGCGGTCGCAGGTTGCACTACCTTCAGCCCGGGCGTGTGCACAAAGTAGGCCTCCGGGTTCTGTGAGTGATAGGGACCCCCATGGACGCCTCCACCGGAAGGGCCGCGGATGACCAGGGGGACAGCCTGCCCCCACCGGTAATGCATCTTGGCGGCGTAGTTGACGATCTGGTTAAAGGCACAAGAGATAAAGTCCATGAACTGCATTTCCAGGACCGGGCGCATACCCATGACTGCCGCTCCAATCCCGGCACCGACGATCGCCTCTTCGGAAATGGGAGTGTCAATAACGCGCTTCTCCCCGAAGTGCTCGATCATCCCCGCAGTCACTTTGAACGCTCCACCATAGCGGCCGATGTCCTCCCCCATGAGGAAGACGTTAGGGTCGCGCTCCATTTCTTCCCACAACCCCTGGCGGATCGCTTCTAGATAGGTCGTCGTTGCCAAGGTACTCCTTCGAGACTAAGAGCAAAAAGTTTTACGAGAATCATTCTTAGCCCGATGCCCGCGGATGTTCACGGCAGGGCAGAGGGGTTCGCCCGGGAATCCGGAACCGGTCGGATCTTTGCCGTGAGGTGGGAGGAGGGCCCGATTCGGGCTTCGGTCGGATTACGGTCTCTCCTCGTCGCTTTCACTGTCTTCCGTCAATGCTGATTCCATCTCGATTTGGGCTTCGATTTCTTCAAGCTGGCGGGCCAGGTCATCCCGGTGCACCATTTCTTCCCGGGCCAGCTGGTCGTACATATCCCTTTCGTACTTCCTTTTTGTTGACTTTGACGCTGCCACATAGAAATCATGAGACGCCTTTTCCCGGCCGATTGCCTCTCTCAGGATCTCAGCCTGCGCTTTGAGTTCAAGAACCTTCGGGGAATCCATAGTGTCAGCCTTTAATCCGCATACACCCCCGGCAACGCCGTCCCGCCCGGAGCGGGTTCAGGCAATGGACTGGATTCTGCACATGCCACGTCGGCGTCCAACTCGCGAGTGATTCGGTCGATGATAGATTGTTGTTCACCTTGGGTCATAATGCCGTTATCGAGCAGGTATTGTTCAAAGCGGAGAATGGGATCTTTCTTCTTCCAGAATTCTACCAATTCCTGAGGGACATACTTGGCGTCATCATGTTCAGCGTGCCCTCTCATTCGAAAGG
>JBAVHJ010000236.1:0-3755 GCA_049685715.1 Terriglobia bacterium
ATAAGGCGGGCGCCGTGTGGCGGGTCTTTGAGGATAACGCGCTCCAACCCCATTACCACCTGGGCTTCTTGACCTCATTCTACGATCCTGGGGTCTATTGTCCCTATATCGTTTCGTTGGCAACGGCAGTCTCTCTTCATAAGTATGGGACCGAAGATTTGAAAACCCGCTTTCTGGCGCCCATGCTCCGCCGGGACGGCACAGGCTGGCAGGGTGCCACCTGGATGACGGAGGCCAAAGGCGGTTCGGACCTGGGCGCCACGGTGGAGACCGTCGCAAGATGGGTGGGGCAAACGTCCCCGTCTGCCCCACAGGGTCCTGACACGGCGAGGACGTCAAGAGCCCCTTCAAACTCTTCCGGAGGGCGTTGGTTGCTAAGCGGCGAGAAGTATTTTTCAAGCAATGTCGGGGCCGAGTTAGCCGTGGTCGCGGCACGACCCGAAGGGGCCCCGGGAGGCGTGAGAGGCCTCGCGCTTTTCCTGGTCCCCCGTTATCGCGAAGTTGGCGGTCTCAATTATTTCATTCGTCGAATCAAAGACAAGATTGCCACTCGTTCCGTGCCCACGGGAGAGGTGGAATTCAAAGAAAGCGAGGCCTTCCTGCTGGGAAAGGCCGAGCAGGGGATTTACCAGATCCTGGAGATCTTGAACCTCTCTAGAGTCGCGAACAGCGTCGGGAGTGTGGCCCTGGCTCAGCGGGCGATAGCCGAGGCCCTGAGTTTTTCAAGACAGCGCATCGCCTTTGGGAAGCCAATTGTCGAGCATCCGCTGCTGCGTAAGCAATTTGACGATCGGCTCAGTGAATTGAAAAGGGCATTCGCCCTGGCCTGGGAAGCGGTACGACTTCTGGATGAGGTGTGGCGCGAGAAGGCCCCCTATTCTAACCGCTATCATCTTTTTCGGCTCGTCGCCCATCTCGCAAAGTACTGGACAGCGGAGCAGGCTGCTCAAACCGCCAAGTGGGCCATGGAGGTTCATGGCGGGATGGGTACCCTTGCAGAGTTTTCTGTGGAGCGGTGGTTGCGAGAGGCCATGATTCTCTCCATTTGGGAAGGGACTCCCCATCGTCAGATCCTGGATGGGTTGGAGGTGATGGAGCGGAAAGGGGCACATCAGGGGCTGTTCGAGCACTTAGCCCCGCACGCTGATCCGACAAAACGGGAGGCTATGAAAGTGCGCGTCGAAGATCATCTGGTGCTTCCCCCCGTGGAGAAAGAAGCCGGATCCGAAGAGCTTTTTCGCGATCTGGCAGAGTTTACGGCAGAGGCCTTGCTGCGAAAGCTGGAAAATAATCTTTCAGGATAAAAAGAAGAAGGAAGTCCCCACTGTGGCGGAGGTTTAGCCATGTTTCAGAAGTCAGCTTCTCCGATGATCTCAATCATTCTCCTCACCCTTGTGTTTTTTTCCACCACTTTTTGCGGTAGCAAGGATCGAGCCCATTCGACTGAAAGGAGGAACGCGATGACTCTAACAGTCTCCAGCCTGGCGTTTAAAGAAGGACAACTGATTCCCGCCCGGCACACCTGCGATGGGGAAGACATTTCTCCACCTCTCAAGTGGAACCCTGTGCCGGAAGGGACCAAGACACTTGCATTAATCTCTGACGATCCGGATGCTCCCGGCGGCACTTGGGTTCACTGGGTTGTTTACAATCTCCCTGCATCAGTCACGGTGCTCCCTGAAAAGGTCCCGGCTGACGAGGCCGTCCCCAACGGGGGGCGGCAAGGACTTAATGACTTTGGCCGAATCGGCTATGGAGGACCCTGCCCGCCCCGAGGCAGTACTCATCGATATTTCTTCAAACTCTACGCGCTCGATACGGAACTGTCTCTCAAGCCGAGGGCCACCAAGAAAGATCTCACCGAGGCCATGAAAGGCCATGTTCTCGCCGAGGGGCAGTTGATGGGGACTTACAAAAGGAAATAGCGCCGAGGAGTGACGACTTCAGTCGTCACTTATGAAATTCAAGTTAAGCGTAAGCTACAGTTGATGCATTGAGCTTGATCCCGCCAGTAAGCCTCTTCGGCTCACCTGAGGGAGATGGAAGGTCGTCGCCGGATTGTGTGAGACCTGGTCTTCCGATCGACCGATGGGCTAGGCGAGATTTGCGAGGTCGAGATCACATATGCAACTCCAGAATATCTCCGTCCTCCAGGCGATGTGTCCGCTCCACCATTTGACCTTCAAACTTCACGGAACGGTTCGACTTTGCGGCACTCCACACGCGGGCGAATTTGAGGGTGTTTTCAAAGTCGCGGTGAACGGCGCGCGCCGCATCAAGTACGGTACTGCCGATCTTCAGAACGAAAGGGGGGGTGGCCAGATCCACCTTCTTGCCGGGAGGCTTGGTGTGGATACGAATGACCTCCAGAGAATCAAAAACAGCGCGCCGCAGGGATTCGAGTCCTTCGTTCGTAAGGGTCGATGTGGGGAACACCGGAAACTGGTCCTCAAAAAACTCTCGAAGGATCGCGAGGTTGTCCCCGGCATTGGGCGCATCCGATTTATTGGCGACCAGCAATGTCTTTTTGCAAACCTCCGCGGGAGCACTGCCATCCTCTTGTGCAGGGATGCCTGCGGTCAACCGGAGTTTCGACCCCTCGAGAATCTTCAACACACTCTCGACCTCCTCAAGCAACTCATCGCTGCTTAAATCGACCACCAGCAAGGCCAGGTCCGCCTGACGCACAATCCCTCCGAGCCACGGTTCGTAGGATTCTAGCGCGACGGGGGGGAGATCGATGAGTTGGATCTGGACGTTTTCGAAGGGCATCATGCCGGGCTGGGGCATCCGCGTCGTAAACGGGTAGTCTCCGATTTCCGGTGTGGCTTTTGTGAGCCGGGCCAGCAGGGAAGACTTGCCCACGTTGGGCGCGCCGACCAGCACGGTCTGTCCCGCGCCCTCCTTATGGACCACGTACATCGTCGATCCCTTGGCGGGTCCATGCTTCCGCTCCGATTCGACCCGCAGCTTTGCGAGGCGGTGCTTCAAGTCGGCTTGAAGTTTTTCAGTGCCCTTATGCTTGGGCATTACCGCCATCATCTCCTCGAGGGCTTCGATCTTCTCTAAAGGAGTCGTGGCTTCCTTATAACGCTTTTCAGCAGCGAGATACTGGGGAGTCAGGTTGGCGGGCATAGTTAATCGAAGCTCCGGTTCACTTCAATTTTACAACAAAGCTCCGTTGCAATCGCGGAGTTTAGATCGTGGCTTAGACAAAATTCCAAATCCCAAAGTCCAAATTCCAAGTAAAATCCAAAAACAAATTCCCCTAACAACAGAAGGCATCAGCATTTGCCCTGGGCTTACAGCAAGCTTCTGGCATGACGTTCGAGAGAGTCGGCCGCAATCCGCGCTCCCTCCAAGGCATCCTTGAGGTTTTGGAAGTTGATCTTTGGAATTTGTCCGCCGCAGGCGGATTGGAATTTGGACTTTGGAATATGATTGTACGTGCAGAAGTTCGTAGGATTTCCCTGCCCCTTCGAAAACTCCTTTCGGGAGAGAGCCCATCATTCCTGCGAGCAACATGAAAAGCGGCGTCGTCAAGAGGAGATTCTAAAACGCCCTTTCAAGGATTACCCCGCAGCAATTCCGCTTCAACCGGCCCGCAGCCGATCCGTATTCATGTGGGGAATTGCGGGGGGGAATACGCTCCCCTCAATGAGGAGGGACCAGTAGAGTAAATATCCATGGTTGCCACCTTGTGCATCCCCATCTTTAATCTATTTGAATTGGCCCTACTGTGCGAGAATATGACG
>JBAVHJ010000237.1:0-9832 GCA_049685715.1 Terriglobia bacterium
TTCCCTGTACGTTCAGGACGCCATTACGTTCAGGAACTGGACCTTCAATCTGGGCCTTCGCGGCGACTTCTACCGCGGACTCAGCAGCGCTTCGGCGCCGGAGCCGCGCCTTGCCCTCGCTTACAACATCAAGAAAACCAACACCCTGCTGCGCCTGGGTTATGCGCGGGCCATTGTGACCCCTTACAACGAGAACCTGCTGCTATCCAGTTCGACCGGAATTGGCGGATTGGGCGGCCCCGGGGGTGGCGCAATCCCTCCCAAACCAGGTTATCGCAATCTGTTCAACGCAGGGATCGAGCAGGCCTTCGGAAAACACCTCGTGGTGGCCGCGGATTATTATTGGAAATACACCACACCCGATTATGACTTTGGCGTCTTGTTCAGCACACCCCTGACCTTTCCCGTCCAATGGACGAAGTCAAAGATCGACGGTGTGGCGGTGCGCCTGAGCATGCCGAACTTCCACGGGCTGTCATTGGTCACCGTCCTGGGAACCTCGCGCAGCCGGTTCTTTCCTCCGGGGGCTGGCGGTCTGATTTTCAACGAGGCGCCCCCACCTGGAGTCTTTCGCATCGATCACGATCAGGCGTTTCAGCAGAGCACGCACGTCCAGTATCAATGGAAGGGTACCGGCCCCTGGATCGGCTTCAACTGGCGGTATGACAGCGGCTTGGTGGCCGGCGCCGTTCCCTTTGCCACGGATACAACCACTCCGGTCGACCTCACCGTCCTGACGCCAGACCAGCAGATTCAGGCTGGCCTTTTCTGCGGAAATGTTGTCCCGACGCTGGCCTCGCCGTTGACAAGTTGCGCGCCGTCCGCCTACGGATCGACGCTGGTCAACATTCCGGCTCCTGGAACCGAGGACGATGACCACAATCCTCCTCGCATCAAAGGGCGGAATCTGTTTGACGTGGCGGTAGGAGTTGACAACCTCTTCCACGGTGACCGGCATAAGTGGAGTTTGCGCTTTACGGTGATCAACCTGACGAATAAGACCGCGCTTTACAACTTCCTGTCTACGTTCAGCGGCACACACTTCGTCACGCCGCGCACCGAAGCGCTCGAACTAGGCTTTCACTTCTAGACCGCGGGACTGGAGTAACCTGCCTCGCAAACGATCATGGGAAAGATGGGGACCGTACCCCCGCAGGGGATGGTCCCTATTCCTTACGGTTTGATTCTCATCCTACGAAGGCTTTGTGGGCCACAGACAAGATCGCCGGTTTCTCAGGGCGCCCTGAAATCGACCAGCCCAAGAGCTTTTTGCCATCGTCATCGTCGGCGGAGTGATCTTCCATCTGCTTTTGTCCATATTTCTTGCCCCTGTTCTTTATGCCCTCGTCGCCCGCAAGGATGATGTGCTGAAGCTGTAGAAGAGGACCCCTCATCCGGTGTCTGCTTCCTCTTATGAGATGCGCCTCATCTCTGCCTCAATTAGTTCCCGCAACTGACGTGCGGCACCAGAGAGCCAATGGTATAATGCACCTCTAATCGACTATACATGGAGTTTTTACAGGCAAAAGGAGCCTCTCATGAGCACACCATCGATCCCTGCAATTCAAGCCCAGCGACTCTTCATCGCCGGCGAATGGCGTGATGGCGCCAAGGGAAAGACGTTTGACACGATCAATCCGGCCACGGGCGAAGTCATCACCACCCTCGCCTCGGCTGAAAAAGAGGATGTCGACGCAGCGGTGGCGGCGGCGCGCCAAGCCTTTGACGATCGTGAGAGCGCATGGAAGAAGATGAGCGCCGCTGACCGCGGCAAGCTGCTCTGGAGGATGGCGGACCTGATTGAGAAGAACATCGACGAATTTGCGCGCCTCGAAACCCTGGACAACGGCAAGCCCCTCTTTGAATCCCGGTACGTGGATATGCCGATGGTGATTGAGGTGTTCCAATATTACGCCGGCTGGGCGACGAAGATTCTCGGCGAGACGATCCCTGTCAAAGGGAACTATTTCAGCTACACCCTGCGCGAACCGGTCGGCGTCGTGGCGGCGATTACCCCGTGGAATTTTCCATTGCTCCTGGCGAGTTGGAAGATCGCTCCGGCATTGGCGGCGGGCAACACCGTCATTCACAAACCTGCCTCTCTCACCCCCCTGACCGCGCTGAAACTGGCGGCAATTGCACAGGAAGCCGGGGTCCCACCGGGAGTGTTCAATGTGATTACCGGCAAGGGCGCAACCGTGGGGGATGCCCTGGTCGAGCACAAGGGTGTGGACAAGATCGCTTTTACAGGCTCGACCGAAGTCGGGCGCGAGGTGATGCGTAAGGCAGCGGGCACGGTGAAAAGGGTCTCTCTCGAACTCGGAGGAAAGTCCCCCAACATCGTTTTCGCCGACGCTGACCTGGATGCTGCCGCCCGGGGCGCCTACCTGGGCATCTTTTATGGGAAGGGCGAAGTCTGTGCGGCCGGCTCTCGACTCTTTGTGGAGGAATCCGTTCACGATCAGTTGATGGAAAAGCTCATCGCCCGTACCAAGAAGTTGCAGCCGGCGGATCCCATGGATCCCAAGACCCGATTGGGGGCCCTGGTCAGCGAGGGTCAATTGGATTCCGTGCTGCGCTACATTGAATCGGGAAAGGCGGAGGGAGGGCAGCTGGTTGCCGGGGGCCAACGGGTACTGGTCAATGGCAAGGGCAGCTTCCTCCAGCCCACGATTTTTGACCACGTTGATCCACGCATGACCATCGCACGCGATGAGATCTTCGGGCCCGTGCTTGCCACCCTCTCTTTCAAGGGCATGGACGAGGGATTGAGCCTGGCGAATGATACCCTCTACGGCTTGGCCGCCGCCGTGTGGACACGCGATATCAAGAGAGCGCATCGTGCCGCCCGTGAGTTAAAGGCCGGTACCGTCTGGATTAACACCTACAACGTCTACGATCCCACCATGCCTTTTGGGGGTTACAAACAATCCGGATTCGGACGCGAACTCGGCATGCAGGCGCTTGACCTGTACACCCAGACCAAGAGCGTCTGTGTTGACTTAAATGAATGATGTGTTTTATGATGCATGGTTTTCGCGGGCTGCCTAGCGATGCCATAGGCTTTGGAGAACCCTTTGACCTATGACCTCCTGCCGGGCCATGAAAGCGGGACCCCAGGATTTTGACCCCATCGTTCACAATGTGTAGATCCACTCCTTCCCCGACCCCGAGCTGCTGGGCGGCCAGGGTCGATTCTCCCGGGATCCAACTCGTAGGACTTAAAGCATTCCTCATCAAGGAGATTCAATGAAGATTAGACTTGTCGCTGGAGTATTTTTTGTATCGCTTGGACTGCTGTCCTCCACCTTCCTCTTCGCGCAGGCTTCCAACGCTTCTCGAGTGGGTGTGATTAACATGCAGACCGCCATTCTCGAGTCCGTCGAGGGAAAGAAGGCCGCGGAGACGTTGAAAGCCAAATACGACGCCAAAGCTGCCGAGCTCGAGAAGAAAAGGAAGGAAATCGAAGATTTGACCGCCGAGTTGAAGAAGCAGGAGAAGAACCTCAGCGAAGATGCCCAGGCGCAAAAAACAAAGGCCATCGACACTAAGCAGAAGGAGTTGACCCGCGCGGGTGAAGATGCAAGTAACGAGTTCAAACAACTTCAGGACGAGACCATTAATACCATCGGCAACAAAATCCTGAGGATCATCCAAGCTTACGCTGCAGAACAAAGTTATTCTCTCGTGGTTGACAGCTCCTCCGCCCAGAGTGGAGTGCTTTACTTCAGTCCGACTACCGACATTACGACTGAAATCATCCGCCGGTTTGATGCGCAACCCACTCCGGCTTCGACGCCCAAACCAGCTGCACCCGCCACGCCGAAGAAGTAAGACGCGCCGGAAGGGGGCGATTCTGCGAGGTGAAAAAGTGTATGAGAAACCACAACCTCGAAGTCCTTTGATGAATCAAAGCGATCAGTGCCATTGAAAGGAATCAGGGCTTAGCTTATGAATACCAGTCTTCGGGAGAGAAATTCAGTTCTTGCCTTTGTTATATTCGTTGCAATGCTATTCGCCACCGCAGTTCCGCTCCGAGCGGTCGATCCTCAGGCCACGGCCCCTCCAAAACCAGCGCCCGAAGCCGCCAAGAAACCGGAGTCTATGGTATCCCCGGCTCCCGGGACGGCTAAAACAGACGTGGATAAGACCAATCAAAGACTGATTGATATCATCCAGAATGCCTTCTCGAGCAGGATCCCACCCAACACGGAAATATTGGTCGCTGGAAGAACTCCGTCCAAGCTGGGCGGGTTGGATTCGGTGACGCTTGAGTTTAAGAACGGGGCTAACACGAACCGTCTCGAGATCTTGGTGACTGCCGACAATAAGTTTGCCGTGGTGGGACAGATCCTTGATCTTTCCAAAGATCCCTTCGCCGAAAACGTCGACAAAATCAGCATGGCGAACTCACCCGTGTTCGGAAACAAGAATGCCAAGGTGACGATTGTCGAGTATTCTGATTTTCAGTGCCCGTATTGCAGCCAGGCCTATCGTACCGTCGAAGACGATGTGATGAAGCAATTTGGAGATAAGGTGAAGTTGGTCTACAAAAACTTTCCGCTGCCCGGCCACGCGTGGGCCGAGAGCGCGGCCATCGCCGGCCTATGTGCCAATCGGCAAAGCAACGACGCCTTTTGGGTCCTTTACCGGAGTTTCTTTGAGAACCAGTCGGAAATTAAACCGGAAAACGTGAAAGCCAAGACCCTCGAATACGCAGCCAAGGCTCAAATCGATACCAAGAAATTTGAAGACTGTTACGATAACAAGCTAACGCTGCCGCAGGTCAAAGCCGAAATGACCGAGGCGCAGTCGCTGGGCATTACGGGGACCCCTTTGTTTGTGATTAACGGCCATCCACTTCCCGGGGTCCAGCCATTCAGTTCCTTCCAGAAAGTGATTGAGGAAGAATTGAAGAAGAACCCAAACTGAAGATGTATTCCATGATTTCAAGGACCTACGCGGAGCTCCTCAGGGGGCAAAGGGAACGGTCCGGGTTTTCCTCGAAGGTTAAACAGAACATGCCGCGGCGATGAGACCCCCATGCATCCGCGCGTGTAAATTTCGAAACTCAGACCAACCCCTTTCTGCAGTCTCGGATTAGGGATGCTGAACCAGAACACGAACCAACCGGCTCTGCTTCAACGCGGCCTCCCTGGAAATCAGACTCCCCTATTAATTCGGCTCGCGATCCCGCCACAATCTTGACAAAGTCTTTTAGTCTACTTACCATCGGGGCAATACTTTAAGAGGCCATCGTGACTTCAGAATCCCAATTCCCCGAACCTGGACAGCAGGCAGAGCACACTGTACGAGTGTGTGTTCCAGCGGGGTTTTTTGAGCGCCTCACTGCCGCATGCGATTTCAGGGAGGTCACTCAGCCCGTGTTCGCCTTGCATGATCTCCGGCCTCAATCCTCCGAGGTTGACCCCGTTCTCTTTTTTAAGATCATTTTCCTGGAATACATCCTCGATGTCAGCAGTGATGCCCTGAGAAAGGAATTCACTGCACATTCCGGATTGCGCCTTTTTTTGAATATTGACGATCGGACCGCCTTGCCTGCCCCCGAGGAGATTGTTCTCTTCAGGGGGAAGCTCGGGTGGTTGGGTTTTAAAAGCCTGTTGGATGAAGCCATCCGTATGGCCAGAAAGAACGGACTGCCGGAAGCGGACTGTGTCATCATGGAGAAGCGTTCTGACAATCCACTTGTTGAGGTCATCCGGGAGATGTCTCCCGGCTCACCCGCAACAATCACCCCCTCTTCCCCGGTCGGCCCCCTTCCACCCGCGGCAGGATTGCATCACCTCTTCCAAACTGGGGATTTGATGCCTTATTTCGGTGAACCAACCCCCTCTGTATTTTCTGAGCAAGAGGCGGCGCGCGCGCCCGCACGTCAAATCAAGACGGTGGAGAGTTCGGTCTACGTGGAGAGCTCTCTTCATGCCGCTGCACGGATGCTGTGGGGAGATCAACCGGAGACAAACAAACCCTTGAGCGAACGTGGTTCCAAGTCTCATGCCACCCCTCCAAATGGGTTTGGTCCACAGACCCCAGCGACAATCGACCCGCTCCACTCGATCATCGAATCTCTCAAAGAAGAGCATGTGGCAAGGACCCAAAAAGGAGGGAAAGGAGAGCCCTTCGATTCTCTGGGCGACGCATCCACAAAGTCCTCGAGGACCCAGCCCGACTCCGGAAAGTCAGTTACTCACTCCAGGGCAATCAGACCTCCCGATGCCGAATTTGATCCGCTCGGAATCGAATCCTTTTTTGACGGATTGTATGCTGCGCCCCCGGAGAGGGGATCTCGACTATCCGGTGAAACAGAGCCGCAAGGGCACTTTGCGCCCCCTCTCCCGTTGAGTTCGAATGCAAAATCACCCGCCCCGCTTCGCGGAGCACCAGAACACGGGGCCTACTCATCCGAGTTCCGGATTTCTTATGATGAAACCCAGGCGAAAATGAACACGCATCAGGAAGAGCGGAACTCATTGGGTACGCCTTCGGGTGACGGGAGTAAAGAGGGTTGGGAGAATTCCTCAGCCTGGGTGCGACGGAAGAAATCTGAGGCTGAGGATCGGAGCGGTGAACAACCGGGAGGGGTATTCGGTTTGAATGACGAGGGGGAGTCAACCCCGGAAGAGCAGGAGTGGAATTCTTCTTTAGCCGCTCAAGTGCAAACTCGCCTCAACCCAGCCGAAGTACACCTCTCAGGAAGTGGAAAAGAAGAACTCTCCCTTTCCTCGATGGCGGCGTATTTACGGCCAAAACGATTCCTCTCAACCGAGTTGATCGTGAAGGGTCTCTACATTGCGGTACCGCTCCTGGTGTTGCTGGCAGTCTATGTGATGATCGGAGTCTTGAGGAATACCCAGCCCGGGCCTGCGGCCGTCGAATCGGCAAAGCCTGCCCCCTCAGGGGTAGGCAGTCAGAAACCGACTAATTCCTCCGTTCCACAAACTTCGCCAGCACCGACGAATACCATTCCAGGCCGAGGGTTGCCTCCACCCATCCATCCAAAGCAGGGATCAATCACGCCCCTGCCAAACGGAAAGCCCGCCTCCGAAACAGTGCGATCGCCCGTAACGACAGAAAGGACAACGAGTCGGGCGACCGAGAATCGTCCCCCCGTTCAATCTACTAACGGTTCTTCAGATGAAGTGAAGAAGTTAGCGTTGATTCGCCATCTCAAACAAAAATATGGCCTGGACTTCCAACCCGGTCTCTACACTTATCGGGAACTGAAGGACATTAATGACCGGATGGAAGAAACCCTCAAGAAAGCCGTTAAACGATGAAGGGATCCCCCTTCAAACAGACGGGAAATGCAAAGCAACAGGACGAGGAATTCACAGACAGTGCGAATGCCCTTTCTCGGTCAGACGACAAGATCTGAAATTTCAAATTTGAGATCAGGCACTGCTTCGAAACGGGGTTAAAGAGCAGCGCCGATGAGGGTGCTTTGAGCGGGCCCAAGATCAGGAACTCTGGCAGGATATCGCAGTTGCAGGAAAAGAGATTTTGAAGTCCTTCCTTATTCAGTCCAGTTCCCTCGAAATCCTCCTCCCTCAGATTGGGACAGAGGGTGTTTAGCGAGGTATTGAGTTCGGAATTCGTGTCAGCTCAAAGAATCTTCCACGAGTTCCACCACATCGAGCATTCGTATCGTTTCTTCCGCGTTTTTTGCCTTCAGGCCATCACTCAGCATAATCATGCAAAACGGGCAGGACACGGCGATGGCGTCCGGATGAGTCTCCATCGACTGTTCCACTCGAAGATGGCTCACCCTCTTGTCCTGGGGTTCTTCCATCCACATCCAGCCTCCCCCGCCCCCGCAGCACATCCCGGTCTGTTTGTGACGTTCCATTTCCTGTAGCTTTGCGCCGGGAACCCGGGTCAGAACCTCCCGCGGAGAGTCATAGATTTCATTGTAGCGACCATAGTAGCAAGAATCATGATACGTCACCCGCAGGGGATTGGTTATCTCGCTGCGGAGTTTGAGCTTGCCCTTTTCGATAAGATCAGAGATCAACTCTGCCGCATGGATCACCTCATAGTTCCCGCCGAATTGAGGGTACTCATTTTTGAAGGTGTTATAGCAGTGCGGACAGTTGACGATAATCTTCTTCACCCCGTACTTGCTGAACAGTCCGATGGCATGCTCGACCATGTTCTGAAACAAGTACTCGTTTCCCAGGCGCCGTGCCGTCTCGCCATTGCAGGGTTCCTCGGTGCCGAGTATGGCGAAGTTGATTCCAGCTTTCTTTAAGATTTTCGTGAAGGCGATGGTGACCTTCTTGTTCCGGTCATCGAACGCCCCGGCACACCCGACGAAGTAAAGGTATTCCGCCTCCGGATGCTGCGAGATCAGTGGAACATCGAGCCCCTCGGCCCAGTCCGCACGTTTGTGGGAACCGAGCCCCCAGGGATTGCTGTGCGTCTCCATTCCATTGAAAGCCCGGATGACCTCCGGGGGGAACCGGGCTTCATCCAGCACGAGGTGTCGCCGCATGTCCACGATTTTGTCCACGTACTCGATCAGCACGGGGCACGCCTCTTCGCAGGCACGGCAAGTTGTGCAGGCCCACAGCACTTCATCGTGGATCAATGTCCCCCCGACAATGTTCTCTCCGACCTCACCTTCCTCCCTTGTTCGTTTCTTCTCGATCATCTCGCGCTGGTTCGTGTAGAGGTAATCTCTCAAATCGAGAAGGAGCTGCCGCGGGGCCAATGCCTTTCCACTCAGGGTGGCGGGGCAATGCGAAGTGCAGCGGCCACACTCGGTGCAACTGAACATGTCGAGGTCCTGCTTCCAGGTAAACTGGCTGATATGCGATGTGCCGAAGGCCTCGGAATTCTCCAGATCCATTTTGCTGAGCGCCCCGGCGGGCTCGAGCTTGCGGAAAAACACATTTGGGATCGAAGTAACAATATGGAAATGCTTGGAGCGAGGGAGGAGATTCAGGAAGACGAGGACCACCAGGTTATGAACCCACCAGGCCCCCTGGCTGATCCACCGGGCCCAGTGAGGACCCAGGGACGCCAACACATAAGTGCTGACCAGTCCACTGATCGGTTCCCATCGACGCTCCGCTTCCACCCAGCGGTCGCCTGCCAGGAACAAGAGACGACCGCCGTCATACAACAACCCTCCCGCCATGATGGCAAAAATGAACAGGAGAATCAGCGGGCCTTCCCAATGCGACTGACCAGCGAGGCGGGATTCAGCCGGACGAAATCCCTGAAGGCGCCTGGGATGAGAGATCTTCCATCGATACAACCCCACGAGCGCGGCCCCCATCACCACCACCTCCATCAAGTCCCGAAGAAAGAGAAAGGGACCGCCCAGCCCGTGGGGCGAAAAACCCGGGACAAAGAAATGTGGCGAGAAGGCCCGCCCGAACATGGTGAGAATTTGCAGACCCAGAATGACGAATCCCCAGAAGATAAAAAAATGCATCCAGCCGGCGGGCTGCTCCCCCACCACAAATTTCTTTTGACCCAAGGCGTAAACCAACACCGCCTTCAGTCGCTGTCCCGGATGGTCCCAGCGGTCAGCAGGCCGGGCAGCCTTTAGCAGACGAAATCGGTTCAGGACGGTGCGCAAGAAGTATCCCACCGCAGCCAAGACAACCGCGGCAAAGATGAGAGGGGTCATTGGAAGGATCCTTTCTTCGGGTTTCTTTGGTTGTCCGTGTGCCCTCGATAGAAAGTCGTGAGGCTGAATGAGCAGCTGTCAAAAAGCGAACGAAGCCCAGCCGGGATGGCTCCATTTCGAGTGGAAAATCCCGTCTTTCCCGCAGCCCCGAAGCCTTGGTCTCCATGGCCCAGT
>JBAVHJ010000238.1:0-7706 GCA_049685715.1 Terriglobia bacterium
GTCTGGAGCAGTCCCTGGCAGGAAATTCATGCGTCACGTTTTCAATGGTGGCCGATCTGGATGCAGCGCTCAGGGCCTTCGGCAACCGTGGCTACCGGTACTGCCACAACGAAGCCGGGTTCATTGGTCACCAGCTCTACCTCGCCGCCGAGGCATTAGGATTCAATGCGACCGGTATTGGGGCCTTTTACGATGACGATGTTCATAACCTTCTTCAAATCAGACCCGGTCACGGTCAGGTCATCTATCACTTTTCGGTAGGACATGCTGTACTGGATGATCGTCTGGTAGGGGAGGACGTGGTACAAATCGCGCAAGATCAAGGTTAGTTCAAAGTCCAAGGTCCAAAGTTCAGAGTTTACAATTCCACGCCTTTCGTTCCTGACTTCCGCCCTCTGATTTCCGACTTTCGTCTTTCGGCTTTCAGCTTCCTTCACTGGCAACTGAGAACTGACAACCGACAACTGCTTCCCTGGCACCTGACACCCGGCACCTGACACCTCTCTACCATTGTCACTGCTTCTTGTCTTTCGGATCCACCTGGATTTCCAGCTTGTCCCCGCGTTTTCGAATCTCGGCAGCTCGTTCAGCCAGCCCCGGTTGATTGATCTGATAATTCGAATAGACAATCTCGGTCGTGGTTCGCCCGAAAAGGAACACCTGGGTCTCGGAGAAATTCCGAACCGGCATCCAGAAAGGACCGAACTTCTCGTACTCTTGCTTAAAATCAACTTTACGGGTCCAGAAAGAGGGGTTCTTCGCCGGGCGCCCCTCAATTCGGGTCACGGCGAAATCTTCGGCGTCGACCCAGATCTTTGCATCGAAAAGGAGCTGATCTTTTCGTCGCGGCCTGGCATGGAGCACGTACTGCGGGCGTCCCTGGTGCGCCTCAGCTCCCACCCACTCAAAGAGGTAATTATCGGGGGTAATGGCCGACTTAGGTTGCTGGTCGGGGAGGGCATTCTTCTGTTCCGTATCGATGATACGGTTGATCACACCCCGGCGCATGAACCCGGTGCCGGAAGATGAATGAATTTCAAAGAGTTTTTCACCTGGGGCGACAAAGATTATCGTGGCGGTTACTTCTGCTGATTTGTTGATTCGTTTGTTCTCGATTTTGTAAATACGATCCACCGCGTAGGTTTGAAGATTCTGCCCCCGGAACTGATTGTGCTTCGCCATTCCCGCCAGGATGGTCTGAAGATCAGGGACGGGGCGTGCCGGAGAAGGGACTTCTTGTGGAAAAACCACGTGCGCGGAGCCAAGCATCAAACTCAGCAGGAGCCACCGTATAAAGTGCCATCGGGCTGATCCGTTCTTACAGCGAACTAACTGGACCATTGGATTCTCATCCCCCAAATTGTCTCGCTTTAACATGAATAGCTGATTTATCAAACTCTCTTGGTCTGTGTCAGATAGATTTCCTCGTCGTCATCAAGTCTCAAAAACCCAATGTCTTCCGAAATCGGCCGAGGATTCTTCCATCCGTTAAGTTCTGTCATGCGCATCACCCGGCAACTGCCGTCAACTGATTTCCGCCGACTCGCGATGTCCCTAGGAAACCCCGGCCACAACCTGCGAACTCCCCTGGATGCTCTTTCTTTAAAAAGTATCGTCCATCATGTCATCATTCGCAAACAAATTTCCAGAGCCATCCCTTGGTCTGTTGAAACCCTGCGCATCCGCCTCAACCCATCAGCCGGGAGGAGTTATTGAAATAGGAGGGTTTTTAATGGTGTTTGCATGCTCTGATTGTGCGGGATCAATTTACATCAATTTGCATAGGCTGTATGAATCCTCACATTCATATCATCCCCATTGGAGATAGCTTCGGTGTCTTACGAACAGGATTTGGAGAGAGCAGCCAGGCCGACACGATAACGGTCTCGTGTGAATCATCTCCGGGCGACGCGGACCAAGTATTCTTTAGACCGGGTCCGTTTCGCCCGGAACAGAAAACGTTGGGCCTGAGGAGCTCTCCCAAACGATGGTCGTAACGGAGCCATTCGATGCCAAGCGGTTGGAATCGGTTCTTGCGTTCTTAATGATAGCGTTCCACAAAGGAGACAAAAATGAACAGAAAAAATCTGACTTTGGTTGTGGTGGTAGTGGCCTTCACTCTATTGCTCGCCGCCATGGGGTTTGCGAAGGATGCGACCTTCACTGGCAAGATCAGCGACGGCATGTGCGGACTCAAGCATATGATGCCGGGCCTGACCGATAAACAATGTACGGAGGCATGTGTCAGCAAGGGATCGAAGTACGTTTTGGCCGATGAAACCCACAAGAAGGTTTATGAGCTTTCGAATCAGCAAACGCCCAAGGCTTTCGCGGGGGAAGCGGTCGTGGTGAAGGGCTCGCTCGAAAAGGATGGGAAGACCATTCAAGTGGTTTCAATCGAAGCGGCAAAATGATACTTCGCCCTTTTTGTTAACTTCCTCGCGGGGCAGGGACGATTCCCGACCCCTTGCCTCGCCTTTTTTTGAAGGACCGATTCTTGGCGTCCGGCTGCTTTTGGGACAACCTGATCCTGTGGGCGTCGGCCTGTCCAAGGGATACTTTTTCTTCCACTGCTTCATCCCCTGCTCCCCTCCGACCTCTGATATGATTGTCGACCAAAACCACGGAGGAAAATCCCATGGCTGTCTTTCGATTTGAGGAGCACGTTCCCCTGATTGGAGAGGGAACTTACATTCACCCCAGCGCCGACGTCTTTGGGAACGTTCAGATAGGGAAGCAGTGTTGGATCGGGCCAGGAGCGCGGCTGCGTGGCGACTATGGCCGCATCGTCATTGGCGATTTCACCAGCGTGGAAGACAACTGTGTGATTCACGCCCGTCCGGGGGAGCAAACCACCATCGGCAACTGGGTCACCCTGGGTCACGCCTCGATCGTTCATAACGTCGCGCTCATTGATGATTACGTCGTGGTGGGGATGGGCGCAATTGTGAGTGATTGGGCCCGGGTGGGCCGTTGGGCGGTGATAGCCGAAGGGGCCGTTGTGAGGCAGCGCATGGAAATACCGACCGAGCGGATTGCCGTCGGAATTCCCGCAAAACTGCTCGATAAGACCATCGATGAAAATTACAAGCAGGAATGGACGCGGTTCAAAGAAATCTACGTGGACCTGGCGCGGAGGTATCCGGAAGGATACCGGAAGTGAAAAAGAGGTATTCGACGGAGTGTCTGTAGGGGCGCCCGCCAGGGCGGGTGCCTTCTTAGTTTGCTTTCACACACACAGCCTCATCTTCCGACCGCGAGACGCTGGATGAGATATTCCGGCAGTGCCGCAGCTCCCATCTTCTCCTGGACGGCTTCAATGTCATACTCGACACGCTTTAATTCGACAAGCTGGTTGTCCGGGTCAAACAGCGCATAGGCCGCCCGCGGATCCCGGTCCCGGGGCTGGCCGACTGATCCGGGATTAATCAAGTAGCGCGTGTCTTCCTCCAGTCGAATCGTGGTTCTGCCCAGGGGGGTCGCCTCATCGATGAATTCGGAGGTGAGATCTCCACGTCCCGTCAGGGCGAAGAAGCAGGGTAAATGGGTATGCCCAAAGAAGGTAACGGGCACCAGGGTCGCTTTCAAGGCATCATAGGCATCCCCTTCATCGTAAAGATATTGGTCCTCATCGTGAAGGGAGCCGTGAACGAGCTGAAAATCACGGAGGGGTGAAATCCAGGGCCCCTGCGGCAAGTCCAGGAGAAACCTCTGGTGTGCCGGGGTGAGTTCGCTCCGGGTCCACAGGATGGCCCGCTCTGCCGAATCGTTGAACCATTGGGCATCGTCAATACCACTGGCCGTCTTGTCGTGATTACCCCGAATGATCGTCGCCTCACAATCCACCAGTCGCTCGATCACCTCGTTCGGGTTCGGCCCGTAGCCCACCACGTCGCCGCAACAAAGCACCCGGTCGTAGTTTCCCGCTTCGGCCTGGAACACCGCATCCGTGGCTTCAAGATTGGAATGCAAATCACTTAAGATCAAATAACGCATATGATGGGGATTGCTAGCAAATCAATCTAACCCAAACGCCTGTCGGATGCAATTGTAAAGCGTATGAATATCAACAGGTGAAAATTCGTTCCGATTCCGATATTATCATGAACGAAACATCTCATCGGGCCCCCTGTGGGAGGATAAAACGGACCCCCTCACACGGCCTTCATGCCCGATTACGCGTCATTCAGATCTACTTTTCATCCTGAGGATGGATTCCAAGCAGGACCCTTTTCACCCGCAATATCCCGAGTACGGCCGAACGCCCACTCCCCGAGGGCTTATGATCAAGTCAATCATCGAACCATTCAAGATCAAGGTTGTTGAGCAAATCAAAATGACTTCCAAAGAGGATCGGGAGCGGTTCCTGGCAGAGGCCGGATTTAACCCTTTTCTCATCGACGCTGAAAACGTGATCATCGACCTGCTGACGGACAGCGGAACTGCGGCCATGAGCGCCGATCAGTGGGCGGCCCTCGCCCAGGGCGACGAAGCTTATGCCGGAAGCCGCAGCTGGAACCGCTTTAAAGCGTCGGTCCAGAATATCTTCGGGTTCAAGCATGTCATACCCACCCATCAGGGGCGCGCGGCGGAGCGCATTTTGTTTACCTGCATGGTCAAAAAAGGGGATGTCGTGCCCAACAACACTCATTTTGACACGACCCGCGCCAATATCGAATACGTCGGCGGAGAGGCCGTGGACCTGGTCATCCCCGAAGGCCGGCAGCCGGCCACGCTTCACCCGTTCAAGGGAAACATGGACGTGGAGGCCTTAAGCCAGTGCATCGAGCGGGTCGGGCGTGGGCGCATCCCCTTGGTCATGTTGACGCTGACCAATAATTCCGGGGGCGGCCAACCGGTGTCCATGGCTAACATCCGGGCGGTGCGAAGGGTGTGCGACCAATTCAAAATCCCACTTTATCTGGATGCCTGCCGCTTTGCGGAAAATGCCTATTTCATTAAACTCCGTGAGGAGGGTTATTCCCGCCAGACTCCACGTGAGATTGCAAAGGAAATGTTCTCCTATGCCGACGGCTGCACGATGAGCGCCAAGAAGGACGGTCTGGCGAACATTGGCGGATTCCTGGCCACCCAGGATGATGCCCTGGCCCAGCAGGAGAAGAACCTGCTTATCCTGACGGAAGGGTTCCCCACTTACGGCGGGCTGGCGGGCCGTGACCTCGAGGCGATTGCCGTGGGATTGAATGAAGTCCTTCACGAAGACTATTTGAATTATCGCATCGTTTCCACGCATTATCTGGGCGAACACATCGCCCGGGAGGGCGTGCCGATCGTCCAGCCTCCCGGCGGCCATGCCATTTACATTGACGCGGCGGCGTTCCTCCCCCACATTCCCCGGTCGCAATATCCCGGTCAGGCCCTGGTCACGGAGTTGTACCTGGGAGCGGGCATCCGGGCGGTCGAAATCGGCTCGGTCATGTTCGGCAAGCCCGATCCAAAAACCGGCGAGGAAATTCCCTCGCCCATGGAACTGGTGCGGCTGGCGATTCCACGCCGGGTTTATACGCAGTCGCACATTGATTACGTCGTGGAAGCGATTTTGGAGGTGTGGGAGCGTCGCCAGGAGATTCGGGGCCTGCGGATGACTTACCAAGCACCCTTCCTGCGTCATTTCACCGCGCGCTTCGAGCCGCTGCGAGAAAGCTTGCCAAGCGCTCGACCTGCGCGAGGAGCTTATCAGCCATGATTCACAACGTCACTTTGATTCCGGGCGATGGAATCGGACCCGAGGTGGTCAGCGCCACTCGCTGTGTTATCGAGGCAACAGGAGTGACCATCAATTGGGAAGAAATCAACGCGGGAGGGGAAGCGCTCAAACAATACGGGACCTTGCTGCCCGACGCCTTGATCGAATCCATCAAGCGGAATCGAGTCGCTCTGAAAGGCCCGATCACCACGCAGGTGGCGGAGGGATTCCCGAGTCTGAACGTCCGACTTCGCAAGATGTTTGACCTCTATGCGAATTTCAGACCCATCAAGAACATGCCCAACGTCCCCTGCCGGTTCGGCGACATTGATTTGCTCGTCGTCCGGGAGAACACGGAGGACCTCTATGCCGGCCTGGAACACGAAGTAGTTCCGGGCGTGGTGGAGAGCTTGAAAATCATCACCGAGCGCGCCTCGACCCGCATTGCGCGGTTTGGCTTCGACTACGCACGAAAGCATGGCCGCCGTGAAGTGTGTGCCGTCCACAAGGCCAACATCATGAAAATGAGCGATGGCCTTTTTCTCAATTGCGTGCGGATCGTGGCGAGCCAATATCCGGAGATCAAATACCGCGAGCTCATCGTCGATAACACCTGCATGCAGCTCGTGATCAATCCTCAACAGTTCGATGTGCTGCTCCTCGAAAATCTGTATGGCGATATTATCTCGGACCTGGGAGCCGGATTGATTGGGGGACTCGGCCTGGTTCCCGGAGCCAACATCGGCACCGATCGGGCGATTTTCGAAGCGGTCCATGGTTCTGCCCCGGATATTGCCGGCAGAGGGGTGGCCAATCCCACGGCGGTGATGTTGTCGTCAGCTCTCATGCTGGAACATCTCAACGAGCTGGACGCCGGCCGCCGCCTCCGGTCCGCCATCGAGCGGGTGTACGCCGAAGGCAAACAAATTACCCGTGACCTGGGAGGAACGGCCACCACCCAGGAATTTACGGAAGCGGTGTTGAGGCAGATCGATTCAGTTTGAATTCTGGGGGGACAGACGCGGCGGCGAATTTGCTGAGACTCCGCACCCGAGTTCAGAAATCGGATGTCACAGGCCAACCTTCGATGAGGGGACCCATCTGCCGCGACGAAAGCCCTGGATTAGAAGTTAGAGGTATGTCGTCTGGCCTTGTTCAACCCGGGGACGGAGGAGAGCAAAGGCAAAGACCTTTCTTGCCAGGAGTTTCCTTTGGTTCACGGATCCTGCCTTCTCTCCTCCGCGCCATCCGCGTTTCAGCCCCACAGACTTCCTCTACTTGGCCTTGGATGACGATCCCGACCGGGAAGCGCTTTCGACCTCGATCAAGTTGTTTACGCTTTTGACGCCTGAGACCGTTTTGGCCATCCTGGTCGCGCCTCCCTTCTGATAGCCGTGTTGCACTTTCCCTCTTAAGGTGACCACGCCGTCCTTCGCGTCCACCTCAATCGCCGCATCTCTTGTCAAATTGGATTTGGCAAATTTCCCTTTGATTGCAACAATGATGCCGGCGTCATCCAGAGCGGGGCCCGATGAGGCCTTCGCCCGTTTGGCTGTTGTTTTCGTGGCTTCCTCTTGCACTTGGCTATTCCCCCAATAGGCCGGAAGGGTGGAAGCGGACAGAAGGGTGATGAGGAGAATGACAACGAAAAGAGAACCTATTTTTCTCATGATGCACTCCTTGGGCGACAGAGAGGTACCGCGATGTCGCCGCGTTGAACAGGTTGAGGGGGGTCGATGTATGGGGGGATTCGAACTTCCCAGCTTGCGAATCTGACTCTACCAGATTAAGATTGTGAAAACAAGAACCAATTCTCTTTGAACAAGGACACTTATGGATAGCCGCATTGCCGTATTCATCGACTTCGACAACATGGCGCTCAGCATGCGTGAGGACGAGACGTTTCGCCTTTCCCTGATCCTGGATCGGCTTAAGGAAAAGGGCAAGATCCTCCTGAAACGGGCTTATTCAGACTGGACACGGTTCCAGAAGTATCAGC
>JBAVHJ010000239.1:0-6945 GCA_049685715.1 Terriglobia bacterium
CACAGGTGGCGTACGGTGAGGAACAAAGACGGTTTACGTCCGGACCTGAACTGAGTTGAGAGCCCGCGGCAAACTGCTGAACTCCATTGTCACCCGACGCCACAAAAACCGATTGACCCTGGGAGGCCGCTTGCATGTAACGCTGGTCACTTTGAATCAGGGTCAGATCGGAAACCATGCTTTCCCCGCCACCAAAACTGATGCTCACGACGTGCGACGAGGGAAGTCGGTTCACAACGTAATCGAGCGAAGGATTAATGCTGGCGTTGGTGGGAGCAATGACGACCTGAATGCTCGCTGCCGGAGCCATCGCCCCCGACCATTCAGCATCGAGCAGAACCTCCGTCACCTCGCTGGGGTTGCTCATCCCCGGATTTTGACCCGGAACGACAAATATCTTTTGGGGATCGCTTGGGGGCAATCCGAAGAAATTGCGAAAAGCCTGGACATCGCCGATGTCGAAATCACTGCGCGCCACAATGGCAATGCTCTGTCCTTTTCCGTCGATCCCGCTGTTATAGAGGGGGAGGAGGTTGTAAGCGTGATGAAGGTCAGCCGGCGCCATCGAAGTTCGTGTTCCGCTCCGGTAAAGGGGTTGCTCGTCGGGGAAATTATCGAGGCCGAACACCCCCAGCACACGGTCTTGAAATGGCTCCAAAACCTCCGGGGCCCGATCGTTGCTGTAAAACCGCTTCCCTTCAAATTCATACGTCCCCATACTAATCTTGAAGGCCCGTTCCACCTGCGCCACCGTTCCGTCAAAATACACCGAAAGCCGATTCGGATAGGCGTGCGTCACCACCATCCCATTCTGCTGCAGCCATCGAAGGACACGTTGAAATTCATCCTCGGAAACTCCAAACCGCGCTCCAAATTCTTCCGGCGTCAGCCATCGATGGTATTGGGCCGATCGGGGGTTTTGTTGTTCTTCTAGAAGCTGCTGCAATCCGGCCAAGTTCTGGATTCTGAACGCGAGCAGCATCGACTTGAGTTCCATGGAGGGTTCCGCCCTGCTGACAAAGCGGCTCTGCTTCAAGAAAACCGGCGCCTTCTCTGCTGAGGGGCTGACTGAGGTTGCGATCAAGAACGACAAGAACAGCAAAAGGAATGAAAGGCACTTCGAATTCATTGTCGGTGGATTCCGCCTCCAGGTTGGCGCTCTTGTACCACACCCCGCGTGAGCGCGCAAGTAAACAGCGCCGCCATGTTCAATGAAAATGTTTGCAGGAATGTCACTGCGAGCACATTTTGAGAAATCACATCGGAGTTTTGCGTTGGCTAAAATGGGCCTCAAGCCCGGAGAGCGCCACTCTTTGGCGGGATGTAATCCCGATCTTCACCCCGATGAACCTGACCTCTAAATCATCCTGTTGCCCAGAGCCAGCATGTTTTCCGGTGGATAGAGTTCGTCCCGGGCTCAAGACGGTCATGAAATGGATTGGCCATAGCAGTCGGGTGAATGCGGCTCACATCGTCAGCCATGGAGACAGCCGCGAAAAGGCCATTGGAGGGAGACTGAAACGCATCCTTCCGTGATGTGCCGAATGCCCGCGGCCCGCCCCTTATTTTTCTCTCCGCAGATATGAGGAATGATTTTACCCCTTAACTCTTGGGCTGGTTTTTGGGTATACTGTAAGTAAGAGGCTGAGAACTTCGACAATACGTTCTTCTGAACACGCAAGCGTATAGATCATACGCTCTTGCCAGAGCCACTGGAGAACAACGAGATGAAGTGGTCCATTGAACACAAGGTGATTGTGGGTTTTGGACTTGCCTTGCTCATTCTGATGTTCATCAGCGTCATCTCCTACCGAACCACAACCCACCTGGTTGAGAACACTCAGTTGGAGTCCCAGTCCTTTCAGCAACTGGAATTACTCGTGTCCTTGATGGCCCGATTAACGGATGCTGAATCCGGACAGCGCGGATACCTCATTTCGGGAGATGAACTTGATCTGGAGCCGTACAATACTGCCGCCGTTGTGATCGAACAGCAGATCGAGGATTTCAGGAAGTTGAATGATGACGATCCCGAAGAATTGCCCAGGGTCGACGTCCTTCAAACCCTGGTCCGGCAGCGATTTCTCCTCCTCCAAAAATCCATCGATCTGAAGAAGGCGAACCCTTCGATTTCCCCCAACCAAATTGCCTTACCGGACGAGGGAAGGAAGATCCACGATCAGATTCGAAAGTTAATTCTCGAAATGAAGGATCATGAGAATGAGGTGTTCATCGAGCGGTCGAAGGCAGAGAAGGTCACGGCTCGAAATGCCATCTGGGCCATCATCCTGGGAGGGCTTTTATCCTTCGCGCTGGTGACCATAGCGATTCTGATCATCCGCCGTGACTTCGCCCAACGCAGCCGTGCCGAAGAATCACTCCGACGCCTCAGCGCGATCCTTGAGGCCACCCCTGACTTTGTGGGCACGGCCAACAAGCAGGGGCAGGTCCTTTCGGTAAACAAAGCTTGGCGGAAGATTCGTGGGATCGCCGAAGACGTCGATATCTCCGCGCTCCGCATCGCAGACTTCCATCCCCGATGGGCCACCGACGTGATCAAGAAAGAGGCCATCCCCACGGCGATTCGCGAAGGGACCTGGAGTGGCGAAACCGCCCTGTTGGGACGGGATGGGAGCGAAATCCCCGTCTCCCAGGTCATCATCGCTCACAAGTCGGAACAGGGAGAGGTGGCGTATCTATCGACCATCGCGCGCGATATCACGGAACGGAAGCAGGCGCAACTCGCGTTGCAGAAGGCTCGCGACGAGATGGAAGTTCGCGTCGAGGAACGCACCGCCGAACTGGCCAAGGCGAACGCGTTGCTCCTCCGCACGAACCGAGCGCTGCGGATGATCAGCGAGTGCAATCAAATTCTCGTCCACTCTGCCAACGAAAAAGCCCTGCTGAATGAAACCTGCCAGGCTCTCGTGGAGATCGGAGGGTATTGTTTGTCCTGGATTGGCTTTGCGCAGCAGGATGAGAAGAAGAGCGTCCTTCGGGTGGCCTCGGCTGGAGATGAAGAAGCTTACGCGAAGTCCCTCGATTTGACCTGGGCTGACACTGCATCCGGGCAAGGACCTACCGGGACGGCGATCCGCACCGGAACGCCTGCCATCGCGAACGACCTTCAGTCGGATCCGTTTTTCCTGCCCTGGCGGGAGGAGATCGTCCGGCGAGGAATCGCCTCGTCCATCGCCCTGCCTTTGACCCTCGACGGGAAAACTCTGGGGGCATTGAATATTTATTCAAAAACGCCCGAGGCCTTTGATGTGGCCGAGGTCAACCTGCTCACGGAACTGGCGAGCGACCTGGTCTATGGCATCACCACCTTCCGCGCCCGGGCCGAGCGTGAACGCATGGTGAATGCGCTTCAGGAGAGCGAGGAACGCTTCCGTCTGTTTGTGGTCGGCGTGGAAGATTATGTGATCTTCATGCTGGATCCGGAGGGACGTGTTGTCAGTTGGAACACGACGGCTGAGCGCATGAAGGGATATACCGCGGCGGAGATTATTGGCAAACATTTCTCTCTCTTTTACACGGCGTCCGACCTTGAACACGACTGGCCCGGGCACCTCCTGGAGGTGGCAAAAGCCAAGGGCTACGTGAAGGATGAAGGCTGGCGGCTGCGCAAGGACGGATCGCAGTTTTCAGCCGACGTGGTCATTACCGCCTTGCGTGAGAAGAATGGCTCCCTGCGCGGTTTTGCCGAGGTGACGCGCGACATCACGGAGCGCAAACGCGCAGAAGAAGAACTCAAATTCAGAAACCTCCTCCTCAATACGCAACAGGAAGCAGCGATCGATGGAATCCTTGTGGTGGATGAAAACGGCAAGATGATTTCCTTCAACCAGCGGTTTGTGGAGATGTGGGGGATTCCGCGCGAAGTGATTGAGAGCCGGTCCGATGAGCGCGCCTTGAAGTCGGTACTCGGAAGGCTGAAAGAATCGGACCAGTTTATTAAAAAGGTAAAATATCTGTACGAGCACCCGCATGAGACGAGCCAGGATGAGATTGTCCTTCGCGACGGAAAAATCTTCGATCGTTACTCCGCGCCGATGGTCGGAACCGACGAAAAGTATTACGGGAGGGTCTGGTATTTTCACGATGTCACTGAGCGCAGGCGGATGGAAGAGGCGCTCAAGGGCTCGGAAAAGGGATACCGAAATCTCGTGGAGACCGCACTCGTGGGGGTCTATAAGATCAATATGCAGGGAGACATTCTTTATCTCAATGACGCTCTCGCGAGGATGTTGGGGTTTGTCTCCCCCGTCGAAATGATTGCCGACCACGCCCAGATGAGATTCAGGAATCCGAAGGACCGGGAAACACTCCTCGACCTTCTCCGGAGGAAAGGTCGAGTGGAGGGGTATGACGCGGAGATTCTCACCAAAAAAGGGCAACCCAAGAACGTGATGATCAGCGCCATCCGCGAGGGGGACATCCTTTCGGGCATGGTGATTGACATTACGGCGCGCAAGCAGGCCGAGAAGGCCCTCTTGAAAAGCCAGGCGCGCCTGCAGCTTCAGATCGATCGCATGCCGATCGCGTGCATCGTGTGGAGTCCGGAATTCCGGGCTCTCTCTTGGAATCCCGCGGCAGAAAGAATTTTTGGGTTTGCAGCCAACGAAATCCTGGGGAAGAGCCCGTACGGGCTCATTGTGCAGAAGGGGATCCAGCCCCAGGTGGAGGTGATTTGGGAACGTCTCCTGAAAGGCGACAGCGCGGCCCATAGCATCAATGAAAATCTTACCAAAGACGGCCGGACTATCCTCTGTGACTGGACCAATACCCCGCTGCTCGGAGAGGACGGCATTGTCGTCGGTGTCCTCTCGATGGTCCAGGATATTACAGAAAAGTGGAAGCCCCTGGAGGAGGTCCAGTGACACGACGCCGCCCTCGACAAGGATCAGTGAAGGAGAGGGGATGAGATTCGCAGCCAGAACGATCTCGGTCTTAGTGGTGAGCTTGAGTGTGTTCGGAGGAAGTCTGCTGTGTGGTGCGCAACCCGCACCGCCCACAACCGATCTGAGTAAATGGAACAGCGCCTCTGAATTGTTGGATGCCCAAGGTAACCTTCTCACGAAGGTCACGGTCAGGAATGGAAAGATCGACTTCTCTCGAGCTCCCGGCCAAAGCCGTGAGGCGCTCCTGAAGGCGCTCTACGCATCGGGAGCCCGTCGTGTGTACAACTCCATCCTGAGCCCCCTTACCCTTACTTCACAAGGCCGCCTGGGTGTGAATTTTGAAGGCCAGGGCAGGTTTCAAGCCCTCAGGGAAACCGACGACGGGTTCGATCTGGTAAATGGGAAAGGCTCTCAAATTCTGGATGCAATGGGTAACATTCTGGCCACGGTCACGACGACGAATGGCAAACCCGCGCTAGCGTTCCCTCCTGAAAAGTCTCTCAAAACCCTCTATGAAGAAGGCGTCCGATCCTTCTATTACAAATTTGAGCCCTTCAAAGGCGAATTGAAGCTGCACGGAGTCAAAATCGTCAAGGATGATAAGGGCGAGTTCAGCTTGGAGCCCTGATTAGACTATCGACAACGCTGAGAGTTCCAGGGAGGCTTCATATGCCTATCTATGAATTTGAATGTCTCAAGTGCAAAAAGATCTTCTCGCTTGTGCTCTCACTGGCTGAATACGAAAAGAAAAAGCCCGCATGCCCCAAGTGTGGGAGCAAGCAGGTTGAGCAGTTGGTGGAGCAGTTTTTTGCCGTCACCTCCAAGAAGAGCTGACCCCCGGAGGGAGGCCACCGATTCTCCGGGTGCCGCAGCATGCGCAGGGTGCCGCAGGCGCGTTCGCCGCGGCGTGCCTGCGAACGACACCCAATCAGGGCTCCGCTTCGGCTCCGTAATTAGTAAGAGATTTCCTACATCCAATGAATTTCAGTAAAGGCCAGCCGAGGTCTTGATCCCAAGCGGACGCCCCGTTGGATCGGAGCGTGCGGCACCCAGGTTTAATCCAGACACTCTCCCCTTGGTGTTGTTTAATCCGTCGATTCAGGTCGGCCGTCAGCCCGACGCACTTTACTCCTGTGAAGGGCGAATGGAGGGATGGCCGCGGTCAAGTCATTCCAATCTCCATTTGAGATTTCGCGTTCCAGAAGATCTCTGTTAGGCGCTTCAAGAGTCTAGCCATGCCCTCCCGACCGGAGAAACAGATAATGGGGATTGCATGGGGAAACTCGACACAAAGTATGTCATATCGCCGAACTGGAGATTGGAAAGACTTCACCCCAATTCCTAATACAAGCATGGTTCGACAAAGGGAGACCATGGGGTGAGGAGTCCGGTAGAGGGCCGGTTTATACAGACCGCTTATGAGGGGGACCCGACCACGGGGATGGGGTCGAATCCCTGGCGCTTTAAAGGGTTGAAGGGGACGAACGGTCGCCGCTCGCCGGTTTAGGCAGAAGTGGACAGCTGCGTCGGCCGGCTTATACAGACTGTCCAATCATTGTTAGGTGGGACACACTCATGAGCAATCTCTGGTTAGGGTTCGTGACGTTGTCAAGATGGGGCATCGGCTTCCTGTTTGCGGAGTGGTTTGTCTATGTCACGGTACCATTGCTCATTAACCTCGCGGTTTCCTCTGCGTGGACGTGGACTCGTCGCCCACAGCACTGGAAGCATTGGTACATTGCCATGTTTTTTCCGTTGGTAGCTTATCCGGTGATCGCGTTCGTGGGAGCCACCGCCTGGTTCTCGTCTGTTCCGGTTCCGCCACTAAATAGGCCGAGCCCGAATGTGATTGCTGGCTGGTGTGTTCTGATTCTCAACGTTCTCTCGTTCGCATTCGGCATCTTCATGATCTGCAAGATGAAGGGCTTGAGATGGTTGTCGATCAGCATGTTTCTTATGATCCAATGGATGCTTCAAGGGATCAATTTTACCGTAAGCATGCCAATAGGAGGGGTCTGGTTGTAATCAGTGAGGGCCGGGG
>JBAVHJ010000240.1:0-4241 GCA_049685715.1 Terriglobia bacterium
GGTTACGGGTCTTTTTGTTTTGAGATGGAAGCAACCCCAACTTGAAAGACCCTATCGCGCCGTCGGATTTCCCCTCTTGCCGGGCCTATATATCGTCCTAGCGAGTCTGATTAGTATCGCGATCCTGCACGAAAAGCCTTATGCCTTGCCCGGACTCTTGATCACGCTCTCGGGGATCCCGTTCTATTTTCTGTGGAAGCGCGCAAAAGCTTAAGGGTTCCCTCATCCTGTCATCTTTCGTGCCGGTTGGTTCCGTGATCTTCAGGGATTTGAAACCTTGGATGGGGCACCTATTTCCCTTGACATCTCAAAGACGCTGCCTAGAATGGCTGCAACTTCGGCGGCGTGTCAGGCGTCATTGGTGACGGCCTTTCAAGGGGGGGAGCGTCACTCGCCGATTTCGGTTGGGCCCGCGAGAAGCACTTAAAAAACCACCAGAGGAGAAGTGCATGGGGAACCCACTATTTGCCAAGAAACCAATGAGGTTGTTGACGGAGGAGGCCCAGGAGTCGGGTGAGCACACCTTGAAACGCACCTTGGGCCCCATTTCGCTGACCGCCCTGGGAATTGGCGCCATCATCGGCGCTGGAATTTTCGTCTTGTCCGGGCTCGGGGCGCAGTACGCGGGACCGGGATTGATGCTCTCTTTCGTACTCTCGGGCCTCGGGTGCGCCTTCGCGGGGCTGTGCTACGCAGAGTTCGCAGCCATGATCCCCCTCGCGGGTAGCGCGTACACTTATGCGTATGCCACTCTGGGAGAGCTGTTTGCCTGGATCATCGGCTGGGACCTGACCTTGGAGTATGCCATGGGGGCCAGCACGGTATCATCCGGTTGGTCCAACTACTTCATTAAGTTTATGCACATCTTCAAAGTCGATGTTCCCCTCTGGCTCGCCTACGATCACTGGACCGCCCTTCATACGGCGGAAAAGGTGGTGGCCCGCGAAATGGCCAAAGTAGGGGATCCCAGCCTGGTGGTTGGGTCCCGGGCCTTCGTTGACAAGGTGGATTCCATCGTGGCGGCCAAGTCACCCGAGCTCCTTCAGAGGGCGCATGACTTGATCAACGCCCCCCATATCTTCGGAGTTGATTTTGGGTTCAACCTGGTAGCTTTCTGCATTGCCCTACTCATCACCGTTATTCTGGTTATTGGCATCAAGGAGAGCGCCCGGTTCAATGCCACGATCGTGGCGATCAAAGTATGCGTGGTTCTGTTTGTCATTTTTGTAGGGTTCAAATACGTCAACACAAGCAATTGGGGCCATGACTGGGCTTCTTTTGCACCCATGGGCTTCGCGGGAATTTCGGCTGGGGCGGCGTACATCTTTTTCGCTTACATTGGATTCGATGCCGTCTCAACCACCGCCCAGGAGGCGAAAAATCCGCAGCGGGACTTGCCCATTGGGATCATTGTGTCCCTGCTCGTCTGTACTGTGTTTTATATCCTTGTCGCCGGCGTCCTTACAGGCATGGTTCCATGGAAAGAAGTCAATGTCGAAGCGCCGATTGCCCAGGCCTTCCTTGACAATGGCTTGACGAAATCTTCTTTCCTGATCACCGCTGGAGCGCTGGCGGGATTGACCAGTGTAATGCTGGTCATGTTGCTCGGCCAGACACGAGTGTTGTATGCCATGGCCAAAGATGGACTTCTTCCCCCGAAGTTCTTTGCAGCCATTCACCCGAAATTCAGAACTCCTTACAAGAACACGATTCTGGTGGGGCTCGTCGCAGCCATCGTCGGAAGTCTCACACCCATTGATGACATCGGGAAGATGGTGAATATCGGGACGCTGCTCGCCTTTGTCATCGTATCGGCGGCGGTGCTGGTGCTTCGGAAGACGAATCCGGATCAACCCCGACCCTTCCGGACACCCCTGGTTCCTTGGGTGCCGATCCTGGGTATCCTCTTCAATGGGTACATGATGTACTACCTGGGAGCAATCAATTGGCTCCGCCTTGTTGTCTGGCTCTTGATCGGGATGGTGATCTACTTCACCTACAGCCGGAAACACAGTCGCATTAGTAATCCCGGGACGAAGTAACTTTGAGGATCAGGTCTTCAATCAGGGTGACTCAATGCACGGGAAGTTGAGCTCCGCCAGCATTGAGGACCCGCGACCCAGTCTATCGCCATTTGAATGCCGGTTCCTCTCTTGGAAACGGTAAAAGCCAGCCTCTGCGGCTGGCTTTTACATTTGGATCCGCGATGAAAAGCAGATACCCCGCCCTGGCGTTCAGCACTTGAGTATTGCCGCCGAGAGGATTTTGCATTCTTTTGCAAACCCCTGAGTTAGAATAGTCGGGAATTTTCTTCGAAGCCTGAAAAAAATACGGGTGCATCTATTTTTTGGGAACCTTTTTGTGGGCACTAATTGATTTCTGACCCAAACTGATGAGAGCGATTTCCGAATCTCTGAGACGGCTCAAACCCACCTCCCGCTTTGGCAGGTTTTCTGCGGGGGTCGTCGGCGTCTATCTGCTGGTCAAGGTAAGTGAAATTTTCTTGTCGCCCCCTCAATTTCTGAAGGTCCTGGTTGACCTCTTACTCTTTGTTGTTGTCGTCCGCTACGCCTTCAAATTGATGCGGTGGACGAGCCGGAGGGTATTGTGGAGACTGAGGCGCCGTCTGGCCGTGACGTATCTGCTGGTGGGGGTTGTCCCACTAATCCTGCTCTTTTCGATCATGGTTATTTTGGGGTATACCTTCTTTGGACAATTGAGCAGCCATCTTCAATCAAACGAGATCGACCGCCTGATGAACAAGCTGGAGTTGGCCAATCGGGCCATGGCGGGAAGCATGCTCGACTCCCTTGACGGCAATGGGTCTGATGTTTCCTCGTGGAACAAGCAATTCGCTCTATTGCTGGGCGACCTGGGAGCCAGTTTCTCGCGAGTCTGGATCGACGTGGACAATGGGACAAAGCACGCGGCGTTGGAATTGGAAGGGGGAAGGCTGGCAGAACGTCATGACGGAGATCTCAAGCCATCCTGGGCCAAGGGAGGCATCACGGGCCTCTTTGAGGATCAATCGCGCGTGTTTTTTGTAGCACTATTCGAAGGAGAGGGCGCGCTGCGGCCAGGCTATGTCTTGCTCCGCGCTCCCCTGGACCCTCCCTTACTGAAACGGTTTTCCGAACGCTTTCAGATCTCAATTAGCATCATGCCTCCCGCCCCATCTGACCAGGCGCCTCCCAGGAATTCCATACGGGTTTCACTTGGGGACAAGGTTTATACGCAACGTGAAATCCGGCAGGTGGATCCGGTGACGGCCAGTGAGTACACGCGAAGGCGGGCCTGGTATGATTTTCCCACCAGTTTTCTTTATATCCTCCCGAATGTCCGGGTGTGGCAGACTGGCAAACCCCTGGAATCCATGGTGTGGATGTACGTGCTGGAGTCAACGTGGGTGCGCCTGGCCAAGCGGTTCTTCACGGTGGATCTTGCGGGGGAAGAGAGTTTCATTCTCTTGGTGCTGGTTGCGGTCTCGGTGTTTTTCCTCGTTATTGAGTTCGTGGCCCTTCTTACTTCGCTTTTGATGACTCGAACTATCACCGGCGCCGTTCATAATCTTGACCTCGGGGCCAAACACATCATGCGAGGAGATTTTTCTCATCGGATTCGGGTCAAGTCCCGCGATCAGCTCAGTTCGCTGGGCGAAACATTCAATTCGATGACGACCTCCATTGAGCGATTGCTGAAGGAACAGGCTGAAAAGCAGCGGTTGGAGAGTGAATTGGCGATTGCCCTAGAAGTTCAAAAGCAGCTCTTCCCTCGCGAATCTCCCCGGCTTGAGACGCTCCAGGTGGTGGGCGCCTGTCATCCGGCCCGCATCGTCAGTGGAGACTACTATGATTATATTATGATCCCGCCTTCGACGGTCGGATTGGCCCTGGGCGATGTCAGCGGAAAAGGGGTTTCGGCGGCGCTGCTCATGGCGTCACTGCAGGCGGCCCTGCGGACTCACTCCAGCTTTGCGGGGAATCGCTCCCTTGCCTTGGCAGACGGTAGAACAGCCTCCCCTTCAAGAACAACCGCGACTCCGATTGTGTCCGACTGCGTCGCCGATATCGTTTCATCGTTGAGCCAGCAGTTGTATCAGAATTCCCCGAGTGAAAAGTATGTGACTTTTTTTTATGGCATCTACGATGATGAGCGGCGACAACTCACCTACACCAATGCCGGTCATCTTCCTCCGTTGGTTTTCAGTCATGGGGGAGTCCGGCGTCTTGAGACTGGAGGGA
>JBAVHJ010000241.1:0-5390 GCA_049685715.1 Terriglobia bacterium
CAAAACGAGGGGACATTTCTAACGAGTTAACCATGAGGACATTTCTAAAGAGTTTTGACAGGAGCGGCCCGAGGGCTTTCGCTCACGGGTTGGAGATCTGCACTCTCTCGGGTGCCCATCCTGCCGCTTCCACTTCCAGTCATCGGCCCGATGCACCTCGGCGTTCCCTGCGTTGACTTTCCGGGAGGTGAGGCGTAGTATTTTTATCGTGACGTTTGTTTGAAGGACATGACTGAGGGCAGGTGATGGAGTGGACCTGAGCGACGAACTGAAGGAACGATTGAAGGCCCTGGGCCTTGCCATCAGCTCTGCCATGTCTGATTCTAGCGAGATCGCTGAGGCCGTTGCAGCCATAAAGGAATCCGGGTTTGATCTCTTTTTAGTGCTGGAAGCCACGATTGGGCTGAGCCGAAACAGAGTGGAAACGACGGCCCTCTCGCGGTCCGCGTTGGGTGTGCCGACTGAATCCAGCGAATTCAAACTGAACATTACCGCTTCGGACAAGCAGTTTCTCCAGGCCCTTCGAATCAGGGTTGACGAAGTCAGCTCTCCCGAGATTTCCGGGCCTGCGGCGGAATAGATTTGGGTTGTAAAGTCCTGTTCCGCTCCCCGTGTGACCCATGAAAACAAAAAACCTTCTTCCCTCCTTTCTCTGTTTGCTCCTCCTCCTGCCCGCCCTCCCTTTCGCCGCTTTTGCCCAAACCCCAAGCGGAACGGTGAACAAAGCTTCGCAAAACCGCTATCAAATCATGCGTGGCACTGTGGAAGTATTTACACAACGCGCGCTTACCGTGCGCGATGCCAGACAGATGTATGTTGTGCGCACCTTCTCTTTCAATCCCAAACTGCTCCAAAAAATGCAAAACCGGAGTTACCGGAAGGGCGACCGGGTGAAAGTGAAATACCTCCGGGGATCCGATGTTGCTGTTGAGGTCAAATAGACTCCCCGTGTCCCGGGGAGGCGGAGGGGCGCTCCCTGACCACTTCGTGGTTGAATGCGGCCGGACCCTTCAAGACCCTCTCCTCGTCGAATAATTCCCTCGGCTCGGAATAAACCACGTCAACCTCTACCATGCCTGTAGACAAATTCATATGCAAGGGACCTGCTCATTGGATCATCAATCCCGCCCTGACGCACGGGAAGAAAATCCCAGTGGTCGCCAATGAAAATATCCTGAAGACGATAACCGACCGTGTCATCCAGCAAGCTTCCAATACCGCCAATGCGGAGGGGGTCGAAAGCGTCGTGCTGAATCCGGATGCTCACGAGGGGTATGGGGCACCCATCGGCTGCGTGGTCGTCACCTCACGAACACTCATGCCCGGCCCGGTCGGTTTTGATATCAGTTGTTCAATGAGCTTTCTCCAGACTGACCTGAAACCGGCCGACGTTCTGGACCGGCGCGTGCGACGGACGCTCATCCAGGAAATAGAGAAGCGTATTGCGCTCGGGGCTGGCTCAAAGCCGGCACCGCTTCAGTCCCGCGTTTCAAAGCAGGAATTCCATGAGATTGTTGCCCGGGGACCCGAGGCCCGCGAGATTCTTCAACAGTATGGCGTCGATGTGAGCTGGACGGAGAATTTAGAGCGCAAGTGGCTGGAGGCCGACCCCAATGTGATCAGCAAGCGGGCCTTTGAACGGGGATTCGATCAACTCGGGTCACTGGGGGGAGGCAATCACTTTATTGAGATGGAAACGAGCGAAATCGTGGATTCATCCTTGGCCAGGCATTTCGGTATTGGTGAAGGGGTGGTGATTGTCACACACTGCGGTTCCCGCGGTTTCGGCCACCAGATTGCCACTGAGTTTTTCAAACAGCTCGAGCATGATTTCAAGTCAGCCAATATCCCTTTTCCCGGGAATGACAGAGAACTGGTTTATTGCTATCGCGACACGCCTGAAGGAGAGCGTTACTGGAAATCAATCGGGTGCGGGGCAAACTTCGCCATCGTGAATCACCTCTTCATCAACACCTCGCTCCGGGATGCCCTCCGGACTGTTTTCCCTGGTGTGAAATGCTATCTTGTTTACCTGATTTCCCACAACCTCGTCCAGCCGGAAGAGGTTGATGGCAAGACCCGGTTTGTCCACCGGAAGGGTGCCACACGAGCCCTTCCAGCGGGTCATCCCTTGCTGAAAGACACAAAGTTCGAAGCCACGGGGCATCCTGCCCTAGTGCCCGGGTCGGCCCTGGCCGGGTCCACCCTGATGGTCGCAGATATCAATTCCAGCCTTACCCACCACTCCGTCAATCACGGAGCGGGACGCGCCATGGGCCGGAACCAGGCGCGCCGCACCCTCGATCAGAAATCGGTCGACGACGAGATGGAGCAGCATGACGTCCTTTTTAATTATCGACATTACCCCATCGACGAATCCGCCGCCGCCTACAAGAACTATGAAGACGTTATCTCCTCCATGCTCGACGCCCGGATCGCGCGGATTGTTTCGCGACACATGCCGTTGATGGTCCTGAAGGGGAATGATTAGTCGCCCCCCCCTCTCTCGCCCAACCCGGGCGAGATTTAGCCCGGACACCCAATGATTCCACTCGTCCACCCGTAGCGGGAAATATCTATTTGTCCCCTTCAACCTTCCCTGAAACTCTGCATCTAAGGTGTCCAGAGAGATCCCATAGCTGAATCAGGGATGCGGAGAGGATGACCGTCATGAAAAGGGGCAGGCAGGTCGGGAGTCTAATGATCGGTATCGTGTTGATGCTGGGTTATGCAAGCGCTTCTCAGGGCCAATGGTACAGTGAAAAGGAAATCAAGAAATTGCGCAAAAGCACGCGGACAATGGTCACCTTGGTGCAAGCTTCTTTGAGATTGGATGTTCACCCTAAGGACGCCCTGGTTTATGTGGATGGCAATCTTGCCGGCACGGTGCGCGACTTCAACGGCCGGGACGAAAGGCTTTTTCTCTTTCCCGGACGACACACCATTGAGTTGCGCGATCTCAACTATGAGACGTTTTCGACCGATGTAAAGGTCCTCCCTGAACAGGACTTCCGTCTGAAGGTTCGCATGCACAAACGGGGATAGGGGTCCAAACGCCCGGACACAAAACGACCGTTGACCCCTACCGAATGCACGGCATGGGGACCGGTCGCGTTTCCCCCGGGGGGATTCGGAATTCGGACTTGGGAGTATCATGTCCTCCTCTGACCCCAGAACAGCGTCGGGCATTATGCTATCGCAGGGTGTTTCCGAGAGATGGGTCTTTGAGACGCGGGGCAAGTGTCCCGGCGTAAACAAGCGCCTGGGCTGCCCTATCTCCCCTCCCCCCAGTACCTGTTCACCTACCAAGCTACTTCCAGGTGTCTGCGCCATGAACACGTAATCGAGAGGCTGCCAGGCTGCAGTCCCTCAACCAGCGGCTACCCTCGCTGACAAATTCTCCACGATGGCTTCGCCAAATTCCTGGCGGCATCGGGGCTCTCACTCATCAACCGATTTCCATCCGCAGGGACCGGCTCTCCTGTGGAGACCATGATGCCTCCATTGAGGCATTATCTGCGACTTGGGGTTTTCGTTGATGGCCTGGACCAATGAAATTATAATCCCGACCGAACACGGAAACTTAACGGATAAATTGAACGGAGCTTTGTCCTGATTTCCATCGCCCTGACAATCTTCTTGGTGCTCGCCCTCCTTGTCTTGATCCAGGGCTTCGTTTCAGCCTGGGAGGGGTTGCGTTATCATTCATATGTATTATCAACGCTCCGAGAAGAAAGGATTGAGCGGCCGTGGCCGCGTGTGACCGTGGTTGTCCCCTGCAAGGGGCTTGACCACGAATTGGAAGAGAATCTTAAGGCCGTCATCTGCCAGGATTCTCCCGCTCACGAAATCATCTTTGTTTCGGCTCGCGAGGATGACCCTGCTCAGGAGATATGCAGGAAATTGCAGGCGGAGCTCCCATTGCTTCCCATTCAATGTCTTGTGGCCGGCACGAGCGACCAGCGGGGCGAGAAAGTAAACAACCTGTTGGAAGCCGTTCGAAAAGCCGATCCCTCAACCGAAGTTTTTGTTTTTGCAGATTCAGACGCGAAGCCGTCTCAGTCCTGGTTGCGGGAATTGGTATCCGCCTTGGACACTCAAGGAGCATCGGTGGGCGCCACGACGGGATATCGGTGGTACTTCCCGGAATGTGGAAATCCCTCCGGCGTGCTGCGGAGCGCATGGAATGCCGGCATTGCGACTCTGCTGGGACCCCATGACAAAAACTTTTGCTGGGGCGGCTCCACGGCAATCCGAAGGGAGACGTTCGAGCGAGTCAAGGTCGGGGATTACTGGCAGCATTCCATCAGCGACGATTATTCCATGACGCAAGCCCTCAAGGACGCCCATTTATCCATCCGCTTCGTACCACAATGCCTGCTCCCTTCGTGCGGGCGCACCACCTGGAGAGAGGTGGTGCAGTGGAGCACGCGCCAGCTGATCATCACGCGTGTCTATTCGAACAAGCTCTGGAAACTGGCGGCCGTGTCACAGTCGGTCTTTGCGCTGACCGTTCTGCTCGGATTCGCCCTGCTGCCCCGTGAATGGGGGATGTTCTTTTCCTCGGGGATGTCATCGTCGACACCGACCGGGGGGGTTGGTGTCCTTCCCGTGACCGGTTTTCTGCTGGCGATCTTCCTGTTCGGTTTTGTCCGTGGCTTCTTTCGCTGGCTTTCCGTCAGGGCCATTCTTCCCAGCCACCGTGAGAACCTTAATCATTTTGGCTGGACTTACGTATTTCTGCCGCCGTTGATCTCCTTATTCAGCGCCTACATTCTTTGGCGATCAGCCTTGACGAACCGTGTGGAATGGCGGGATCGGGTTTACACATTGATGTCGCCGCAGGAGGTGAAGGTCCTTCGGTAATCTCCTCGCGCGTCACCACTTGAGGGCTCAAACGAAAGAGGGCTGGAACCTGTGGCGCAGTTTCTCCGGGTTCCAACCGCACCATCCCTCCTGTCCTTTTGTTCTCTTTTGGCAGAATCTTTAGTCTGGCGGAGGCGAGCCCTCAAAGTTTCCAGCATACGGCAACGCCATCGCGGATGGGAAGAACCGTGGAGAAGAGCTTTTTTGAGGAATAGATCAGGCGATTGAACTCCTGGATCTTTCGTGTCGACTCATCCGGTTTGGGGCGCGTGACGCGACCGCTCCAGAGGACATTATCGGTGATGAACAGACCTCCCTTGCGGATCCGGGGGACTGCCAAATTGAAGACCTCTGGATACCAATGCTTGTCGACGTCATTGAAGATGATATCGAAATCGCCCTCGACCTGTTGAATAAGGTCCAGCGCGTTGCCCACCATCACATGGATTCTCTTCGAGACCCCCGCGCGCTTGAAATACCTTTCGGCCTCCATCGCATTTTTCGGGTTTCCATCCGTGTAGAAC
>JBAVHJ010000242.1:0-2813 GCA_049685715.1 Terriglobia bacterium
TGCGGGCCGCATTTCTGCTCCATGAAGATTACCCAGGACGTCCGGGATTACGCCGCCCATCTCGGGATCTCTGAAAAGGATGCTCTTAAGAGGGGAATGGACGAAAAATCAGAGGAGTTTGTAAAGAGCGGGAGTGAGCTGTACCAGGAGATTTAGGTCCACGCTCGAATCTGAGATCTCATTTTCGGCCGGAGTTTCCCCCCGGACCCGAGAAAGTGTAGATCACCTTTTCCTCCGTGTCTGCCGTCGGCCCGTAAACTGACGGCACGAGAATATTGAGCAGGCGGAGGTAAACCAACAACTGCCCCCGATGATGGGTGGAGTGGTTGATTCTTCTCGTAAGCACCCACGCCCGCGACCGGGGCACATCAAAAAAGGTTGTCATCTCCTGCCACCACGGATCTGATTTTCCCCGCATGATTTCAAGCCGGTGACCGGCGTCGGCGCGATACTTCTCAATAAAGCCCTGCTTGCTCCTTTCGGTGGGATTGGGATCGCCCGTGTCCACTCCGAGCATGGTCTTCATCCAGCGCCCCTCGGATTGAACCTGGTGCTCCATTTGCTCAAGGACACAGCGTGATTTGGGGTGCGGCCGAAAATCGATGTTCGCTTCGGGGAATGACGACCAGATGCCGACGATTTTCAGGATCTCCGTTTCGTACGTATCAAGCAGGAAATTGTAAGTGCTCTCTCTGTCTTGTGACAAGGCAACCTCCATTGGTCAACATGCCAGGATCCAGACGACTCGAATAAGAATATCCTTCAGTTTCTTCTATATTCCCCGCGGATCAGAGCGGGTGCTTGAATCTGGGTTCTTTTTTTCAATCCGCTTCAGGTACACATCGATCTCTTTCACGGTCTGTCCATCGCCGTGCTGTTCAGCGAGCCGGCGCCCCGTGAGGAATGAATCCTTCGCCGCCTCGAGATTTCCGGCCCTTTCCAGGGCTTTTCCCATCTCCCGATAGGCGGCGGCATAACCGGGCTTGAGTTCAATCACACGCTTGAGGGAGACGACCGCTTCTTCAAATCGCCCGGCCTTCATGTATTCCTGCGCCAAACCGTAGTGAACGAGTTCATCTTCGGGAGTCAACTCCGCCAGTTCAAGAAAGTCATTGATCCTGGAATCCGGTTCCATGATGACTCTACCTGTATTTTTGAAATTCGGCTGGACGCAGACCAACACAGATGAACGCTGGGTGAACAACAGCTAACCACATTTGGAGTTCGCTTCCATCCATAGATTATCGGGACGCCCCTACCGATCGTTCATAAAGAGCTGATTCATAAAAGCGTATTTGACTGGGCTTTCCAGGGTGGCATAGGTCCCCTGCTCCAGAAGTTCGCGGGCGATTTGCTGGACCAGTCCCATGGTCGCGCACATCGGCTTGGACCCAACGCTGACGCGTGCGACCCCCATCTCCTGGAGTCTTGGAATCGCAGGGCAGCCCGGGCCCGCAAGGATGTTCAGCGGCCCATCGATGGCCTTGACGAGACGGGTAATGGTTTCACCATCAATCACCCCCGGAACAAACAGGCAGTCAGCACCCGCCTTTCGGTATGCATTCGCACGGCGGACCGCATGGTTGAACCGGCCCGCCGGGTCCCCCACTCCCGACAGAAAGACGTCTGTGCGGGCGTTGATGACAAGCGGCACGCCAACCGATGCGGCCATCTCGCGTATCGCCCGGATCTTGTCCGACTGGACATCGACCTCTTCGAGTTCCGGGAGGGTTTCTCCTTTCCCGTCCTCAAAATTGATCCCGACCGCGCCGGCCGCCATCACCGCCCCGACGTTCTCAACAATGGTCTCAATCGTCTTCCCGTATCCCGCTTCGAAGTCTGCGGTCACGGGCAGGTCGACCGCTCGGGCGACCCGTCTCACGGATTCGACCATCTCAGGGCAACTGATGTACTGACCATCCGCATATCCCAGTGAAAAAGCGATCCCGGCGCTGCTGGTCGCAATAGCCCGCGCGCCGGCTTTTTCCACCAGGCGCGCGCTCGCCACATCCCACACGTTGGGAAGAACCAGGACGTGTCCGCCCTGATGAAGCCCGCGAAAATAGTGCGCCTTTTCTGCCTGCGTCTGAATGGCCATAAGGCAATCCTTCTTCAGTGGCTTGATGAGTCTTGAACGTCAGGCAAGGATACCGTTTTTTCAAAGCGGTCTCAAGCAGACTGTGGGGGACGTAGGGGCGCCCGCCGCGGCGGTCGCCCGATCCCCGACCGTCGCACGTTTCCCCCGTAGGGGCGCACAGACGTGCGCCCAAATAGTTAGCGCTAGTCACGGCTCATTCCCCTCAAGGTCGTTTTCAACGATCGGCCCACCGCACAGAACATGGGGCCGGACAACCCTGTTCCATTCCAATCCGGGGGCGCACGGTCCGCCGAGGCGGACGCCCCTACGAATCATCGTCTCCATCTCCTGTCCGATAATCTTCACCGAACTTGAGGATAAACTTCAAGTCCTCATCCGACAGATGGTGTCTCTCAACAAACTCATGATCGATTTCATCAGGGGAGACAATTGTCCGCACCGGATTATCCTTGTCATATTTCCACATCCATGGATTGGCTCTGATATATTTTCGAATCTGCCTCAAGGCTTCTTCACTTCGGATAATGTGTTCGTGGTAATTCACCTGCCAGACAGGCTCACGAGGCGTACCACGAATCATGTTGACTCGCGTGGTCACGGCAGATTTGAAACCCCCGACAAACGAGGATAAGGAGCGTGGTTTGCGATGTAATCTTGGAACACTTCGTTCCCCTGGATTAGTGTTACAAACCTGGGGCGCACGTCTGTGCGCCCC
>JBAVHJ010000243.1:0-1958 GCA_049685715.1 Terriglobia bacterium
ATGTGGAGGCATTAATCAAATACTTGAGCTCAAACAAACTTCGAAATGTGGTGATCGATCCCGTCATCCGCTCTTCCTCTGGCAGTCCACTTCTTGCAGAAAATGCCCTCGAGTTGTTTAGATCGCAATTACTGCCACTGGCTGATTGCCTCACCCCTAATATCGATGAAGCCGGCATCCTTTCAGGCTCGAGGGTAAATAATATTGAGGAAATGAAAAAGGCATCAAGGGAGATCGTCGCGTTGGGAGCCAGAGCGGTTGTCATTACAGGCGGACACTTGGATGAGCCGACCGATGTTCTGTTTGACGGTGAGTCGTACGAAATCTTTGCCGGACGCAGAGTCGGTCCACAACGCACCCACGGGACGGGGTGCACTTTCTCCTCCGCCTTGGCCGCCTTTCTCGCCCTGGGACGACCTTTGAACCTGGCAATCGCCAACGCGAAAGAATATGTTACTAAGGCGCTCCAACAATCCTACCCCATTGGTCGAGGGCGATCCCCCCTGAACCATTTCCCGAGTTGATTCCGGACATTCTCATCGCTTCATTTTCCCCCTGTCGACTCCAAAAAATATCGGGATTTGAGGCAAATCTCAATTACCACCGGGCACCGATCTTCCTCTTGAGATTGTTCTTCAAGGGTGCCCGAAGGCGAGTGGATCAGGTTCGAAAGAATCACTTTGAGGCTTTGGGTTGACATTTTCTTGCCTGGAGAACGTGAAATGATGATCTTCTCTAACCGTTTCATTTTGTTTCACGAAAAGGACCAAGCGTCATCATTCGTTAGTCATGATGGCGAATGATTCATCAAAAAACACCTTGCAACGTGTCCATCGAAGTGATATAGCTTTGGCCGTTCTTGGTGGATGGATGTGCTAACGATGAAGCGAATCGCCTTTCGAATCCTGATAACAGTCTTTACTCTGGTACTGGGGACGCAGGTCTTGTGCGGTCAGGCTCTGTGCGATTTATTGACCTCGATGCCCTGCTGCCCAAGTGAACAGGGTTCCACCTTACCAAAGGCGCCTTCTCCTGGTAATGATTGTTGCGTCATTGGCGCCCCTGCAGTCACCCATCATTTCACGGTAGATTCCCGGGTGGGTCCTGATTCTTCAAATCTTCAGACTAGCTCTACGGAGTTGGAAGGTCTCAGGCTTCCTCCATTTGATCCCGCTCTCACCCCCTTCTCATGGCATTCCCCGCAAACTCTTTACGATTGTCCTGAAAAACTCTCTGTCTTCCGCATCTGATCTAGTCCTCGCCCGTTTTGTCCTCAAAGCCGTTGTGTGTCTTTCATGCTGAAGGACCCTCCAGGCTTTGACCTTTCTCTTTTCGCGTCTTCCCGAAGGATGTCAGACCAACGTATCGCGAAGAAGCGAACATCAACCTTTTTGACGAGGGTTTAACATGAAACCAGATTCTTTGTTGAAGAAGGCGGCTTTACTGATCCTGGCAACAGCGGTCTTAGGTCTCTTTGCGAATACCCGGACATCGGCTCACGACCCAAAGCTCCACACTGAGGCCAAGAAGGCGACTCAGGAGATGACCATCACCGGAGAGGTGATTGAACCTGGATGTTTCCTTATCCACGGGGCCCGTGGCGCCGACCATAAATCTTGCGCCGAATTGTGTGCCAAGGGGGGGAGTACGCTGACCGTCCTCGATGAGAAAACGAACATCCTGTATATCCCCATTTCGCCGGAACATGGGAAAGATCCCAATGAAAAGCTGCTTCCTTTTGCCGGCGAACGGGTGACCCTCAAGGGGCTTGTGATAAACAAGTACGGTTATCACGCCATCGCGATCAAATCCGTGACCCGCGCCGAGGACAAGAAGTGAGTGGCCTTCGGTCCGGGCATTTAGCGAGGAGCCTGGCGATCTCACCCAATGGAGGCAGGCCACGACCCTGCGCTCCACTGGATTCTCGCTGAAAAAGAAATTCCGAAATTGATGTACGG
>JBAVHJ010000244.1:0-6557 GCA_049685715.1 Terriglobia bacterium
TCCAGTCGCGCATCCATGCAAGTGAGAATCGCGAACTTGCGGGCCGGCGGCATGGCTAACTTGCCCTTGTCCCCAAAGCCTTCGGCATAACGGGCATTCGCCCCTAAAACCTCCTCAAGCACTTTGCTCATCGTTTTTCCTCCTCCAATAAAAGTCTCGCACAAACCACCCCGTCCCCGTATTGAGCGGTTCCGCTGTGACCCATGTCCTTTGCCCCCAGACCCAACAAGAGCGGTCTCAGCGGCGAACACAGCAAGTCCGCCGCAACGAGGTGTTCATTGCACCTTGGACAGCGGAATGAGCATGTGGCTCTATCGGCCGTCAGGGAGAGAGTAGAGCTTTTACTTGGCCGGCGTCGTGAGCGGTTTGCCCTTCTCTGCCACGAAAACCGCCGACAACCTTGCTGTGACGCTGCCGTTATTCGTCGCCTGGTGGACTTTTCCTGGCGCTATATGGAAAACATCGCCGGCCTTCAGCGTGACCGTGGGACTGCCTTCATTCTCAAGCGTTATCGTTCCTTCTTGCACAAACGCGTACACCTCGGCGGGGTGAGTGTGTCTTCCCTCCGCCGCACCAGGAGGCAGTTCCACCAAGGCCATCACCGCCTCCCGGTCTGGAATACTCATATCCTGTTTCATCAGGATGGTCCGTTTGACGACCGGAGCTGGTTGGGCGAGAAGCGCCAACCCTCCGGCTATTCCAATGACGACAAGGACAGCAAGTGTTCTGAAAATCTTTGAGTTTAGGGTGCCCATAGTATCTCCTTTGCACTGAAAAGGATTTCGACGGACAACTGAACATTGAGAGGTGGCCAATATTACTGGTAGGCGGGCTGATAGTAAAGGGGGAAACGAAGGACAGATCGGCCTTAGACCACCTGACGAACTGGGCCTTGGGAGCGCGACCCACATGCCTGGAATGCTCTTGCTCCCTCTGGGGGTCGGGGGCACGCGTGGGTTAGACTATTCTCTTTTTCTGAACGCATTAATCCATACAGGTTCACTTGGAAATGCGAATCTCACAGACACAGCCCATTTCTTCCCATCGATCTCAACAGCCCCCTTCTCCTTGCGAGTCTTGAGGAAGTCTCGGAGTCTAGGCAATTCTTTGCTTGGCAGGAATATCGAATAGGAGCCTCCGCGCTTCAGAGTGTTCGGAGATCGCAGCCCCGGCCAGTCCTTGGGCCATTGAATGGATTGGGCCGGGGCGTATTCATAAGCCCAGATTATGACTTCAACATACGGTGACTCCCACGGTGTACTGTCTTTATAATCTAAAGTTCTCAGATACTCATGCACCTGTCTGATTGGAACGGGCAGTTCGTCAGGCTTCGGCTCACCCCGGAAGTCCGGGTGGGTTGGCAGTTCGGTCGGGGACATCTTGAGGCCGTAAACTGTCGTGACAAATTCCTTGTTGCCGAGATTGAGGTAGATTTTCGTCTCAGGCTGATCAGTGACGTTGGGAGCAAGGTTGTATCCCCTCTTGAGCTTCGAGAAGTCCCCAAAGGAGGCGAGCTTCAATTCAACCGCGCCAAGCTCTTCTGTGGTGAGGCGTTTCGATACGTAGGATGAGCCATCGGTCTTCTCCCTCTTGAGGTACACAACTCGCCCGTCGTCATAGATTGCCGTCATGGGCGTGTCAGAGTCGATTACCATTCTCCATGGATCTGTTTGAATCAAGATGGCAATCGGCTTGGGTCCTTGGAATGGGTCAAAATCCAACGACCAAGCAACATTCACTAGCAACGCCACAATCACAACGGGCAATATCTTTTTCATCAGATTATTAGCCTAACGTCTGGCGCGTCACCCGGCAGCCTGCTCTTTGGGCTGGTCGGGTGCACGCGCGGGTTAGCCTGTGGTACCGGGGTTAATCTCGCTTTGTTCCATACCGCGCTTCAACATGTCGATGATTCTGTGAATAATTTGCCGGGTTACATCTGCCTTTAGCATTCCAACTTCGCCCAGCATCAGGCCGGAGCTGGCGGTGAACAGTTTTCCCGGTCGAGCAAAACTCGCAATTCGCAGCGATCCGTGACTGAAAGACTCATCCGTGATGCTGACAACGTGTGGATCCCCGTAGGGATTGCTGGTCACCTGGCACAGAATCCAGTCTCCCCGTTTAGCATCGGCTAAGACCACCGCCGGACGGAGTTTGGATTCTGATAAATCGGAGAAGGGGAAGGGAACGAGAATTACTTTGCCGACTTCAGGTGAGACCATGCCGCATCCTCCTCGGGGCGGCTCCAATCGGAAAGGGATGCCTCACTGAGTAGCCCCGTTTCGTTGTCGCCAACTCCCGGTTCGTCGAGAATCACGACAAGGGCCCGGCGGGTCGACCCAAGCGGGATCGGCTCGAGCAGCTTTACCTTTCCTTGATCATCCACCACAGCCTCAACAGTGCGAATCATGGGCATAAGCTCCTTACTCCATTCTACAGCAATCTAGCCCAGCTTTCCATCAGGCTAACTATTGTTTAAGCTGTATTAGACTGTTCTCGCTCACGAGCAAACACTGCGGATCCTGCAGCCTAATCCAGTGAGGGGTGAAGGATGCTCGGAGATACAACCCGTTTATCCACACCAGATTGTTTAGAAGAAACTCTTCAACTCATCCAGACAAAGACTGCCGCTTTCGCAAGCTAAATAAAAACGAAGCGGCAATGACAGAGCAAATACTGCAGATTCTGCAATCTAAGACTGTTCCCATCTTCCAGGGTGTATCCTTAGAATATATACTATCTTAACCCATTATTTTCAAAATCACTGGCCAGGGTTCCCTACGAACATTGCAATCCGCACAGACTTTCCTGGAAATTGAGTCCTGAAACCTTACAACGTGTTTGCTGAACTTCGGACCCCTCGCCTCCACGTTTAAACCAAGAGGTTCCGATTCACCGCCGAGCCGTAGAGGTGGTGGATCCCATCTGAACCCTTGAGCTTGGTTTCAGAGATTTTTACAAAGTGCCCGACAAAATGGGTGTTCATGGGGTTTTCCACAGGGGAGAGTGACGCTGCTCTTACGACACAAGCCTAACAAGCGGAGCTTACGCCGGGCGGAAGAGGGAGTCAAGCGGAGGGCCGATGAAGAAGGTCCAAGGGGCCCTCCCGTCGTGTTGCAGCAGGCCCTGAAGGCCGCCTTACAGTCCTAGCCATTTCACACCCTGCACGCCCCGAGGGGGTGAGATTTTCGAGAGGTCTTATCGATGGCTTTTGTCCGTCCATCTTTCGCCCCTGCCGGGGCTCCAACCTCTTTGCATGCCGACTTCCCACGGCTGCCGCCGTGGGCTAAAGATCCGACGCCCTGCAAGCAGGGCTGGAACCATCCTGTTCTCCAGATGTCCACCAATTCGCAGCCATTCAAACTCCCGCACGCCCCGACGACTTGAGCTTAGCGACCTATCTTATCGATGCGTTTCCTTCCTTTCCTCTTTCGCCCCTGCCGGGGCTCCAACCATTACTTAACCCTCGATCCCACGGCTGCCGCCGTGGGCTAAAGGTCCAGCGCCCCGCCAGCGGGGCTGGAACCCGTGGTCGACATCTTCCGAGCTTGGGCCTTGGCGAAGGATATATCTTTCGGGCATAATAGGCCCAATCATGGCACAGTTGATAAGCGCTTACCGTGAGCAGCTGCCTTGCGCAGCCTTGCGACCTTATGTCCAGTGCTACTGGACCCGCATTCCGGGCGGGCCTGAATCCTGCGCTCCCAACGTTCATCGCGTGCTGCCCGATGGGTGCATCGACATTGTGTTCAACTTCGGAGACCCCTGGGTCGAGGGGAACGGCTCACATTATCATTCATATCCCGGGCGCAGTTATGTGGTCGGGACGATGACCCATTCCCTGCTGGTCGACCGTGTCGATCGCGCGCAGTTTCTTGGCGTCCGGTTCCATCCGGGCAAGGCGCGCGCTTTCCTGGATCTGTTCGCCGCCGAAGTCACAGACCGGAATACTAATCTCGAGAACCTCTGGGGAAATGAGGCCAGGCGCCTTGAAGAGAGAATGGCGGAACTTTCGTCCACACCTAAGAGGATTGCCCTGCTGGAAGCAGAACTTCTTCGCCGGTTACAACCTCGGGGCGCCGACGACGTGCACGTTAGTGCGGCGGTCGACCTCATTCTCCAATCTCAGGGTTCAGTTCCCGTCGAGACCCTCAGCGCTTCGATAGGGATCAGCCGCCAACACCTTGCCCGTCGTTTTGAAGCCCATGTGGGTATCCGTCCCAAACTATTTGCCCGGGTGATTCGATTCAAAAGCCTGGTCGAACATGCCGGCCACACGGAATCGATGGAATGGGCTGCCGCCGCGGTCGAGCTGGGCTACTATGATCAGGCTCACTTGATTTCCGACTTCCGGGAGTTTGCCGGAATCACTCCTGCCACCTTCCGCCCACAATTCTGACCCAGGTTCCATTTTTCCAATACAATCGCCGCCCCTGCGGCTAGACTGCCCTCCAACAAATCAACCCTCGGAGGTCTGAAGTGAACCGACTCGGGATTCGATTGACCCTGTTCGCCATGCTCATGGCCCTGCTCGCATGGGATGGCTCCGCTCAACCCATCACCTTAAACTGTCAGGAGGGATCACACGTGAAAATTGTTCGTACAACGCCAATCATGATTGTCGACCACATTGAGCCCAGCCTCGAATTCTGGATCAAACGGCTTGGGTATAAGAAAACCGCCGAAGTGCCGCACGGGAGCGAACTGGGCTTCATCCTGCTCGAAAAAGACGGCAACCAGGTGATGATGCAAACCCGGAAAAGTGTCGCCGATGACTCCCCAGCCACCTTGGAGCAGCCGATGGAACACACTGTCGTGCAATACATCGACGTCGATTCATTGGACGAAGTGCTGAAATGTGTCGAGGGGTTGAAGCTGCTCATGGGGCCTCGCGAAACCTTTTATGGGGCGAGGGAGATACTACTTAAGGACCCCGCCGGTTACATGATCATGTTTGCCGAACAGAAGAAAAAGTAAACGAGCCGGATGCACGGGTCCGCTGGAGGCAGGCGGACCCGTACCAGAGGGTGAATACACCTCCGCGGGATCAATGGCCAGGAACCCCGCTCAATGCTGCAATCTGACACCCCGCAAGCGGGCCTCTGACTTTCTCTTTCGACCTTCTCGTCCTTGTTCAAATTTTTGAATTGAGGTTAAAATTTTCATAGATTCAATCTTTTCGGGTTTTTGTGTAAGATCTAACAATGATCAAGCATATCCGATGGGCCCTGGTCCTGGCGCTGCTGGTGCTCGTCCAATCGCTTCAAACCACCCCCGCGCAGACCACCTCAACCATTGAGCTGGTGGCCTACAATAAAGAGAATCAAACAGTCAAAGACCTCAGCACCAATGATTTTGAGTTGAGGGTTGATGGACGCATGGTGACTTTGGACTCGCTGAAGTGGGAGACCAAGCGGCCGCCGCATATGATTCTGCTGGTGGATACAAGCTACACCGCGATGAACAATAAACCCCTCATGAAGGATCTGGTGACGGCGTTTATTGACGCCAAGCCGCCTCAGCTTGAGATGGCCGTCGCCACCATCGGCGTTAACCAACAATTCCTCAGCGGGTATCAACAATCCGGGGATGAGTTGGTCAGTTCCCTGCAGAAGGTCAAGTTTGGCGGGATTGCTCCCCTCTCGCAGGCGATTCTCGGATCGATCACGAAATTCGATCCCGACACAGGGGCGTCATCAAAGGAGGTTCGAAAGGTCATCGTTGCTTTCTCCGATGGAAGCGATGACTCTCCCGCAGACGTGTGGAGCGAGGCCCAAAAAACTCTTGTCACCCGCGGGTATGCATTTTACGAAATCAATCACATCAAAGCGATGAAAACCATTTTTGATTTCAAGTATGTAGACAAGGACTTGATTCGCCTGGCTGAAGAGACGGGCGGGAGGGCGTTCCGCCTGGGCGGATTAGAGGAAATCGGGCGGGTCGCGCGGCAAATATACGATCGCGAAACCAATACCTATCTGGCCACGGTCAATGGAGACACAAGAATCTCTGCCGCAGATCTGAATCGGTTTAAGATAAAGTCCCGGCGAAAGGATGTCCGTATCGATGTGGTGGCAGTGCATTAAGAGCAGGTGTCAGGTGTCGGGTGCCGGGTATCAGGTGATAGGTTATAGGTGATAGGCAATAGGCAATAGGTAATAGGCGATAGAGATTGGAGGCCGAACCTCGAACGCTTGAGCAGGGATGCACATCTCTCAACGCGACAAACCTGCTACAACGGTCAGTCCCAGGCAAAGCTTGTTCGGTTAAGACATGGCTGTCAAGGAAATCATTCGAATTGAAAAGACGGACCTCAAGCAGCCGCGCCGGCGATGGTCACGGAAGCCGCAGACCCAGGTCCTTCCCCGCAAGAAGAAATCCTCACGCAAGAAAGAGAAGCAGACCATCCAGGAACGGTGGAGATCGGGGAACCTGGAATAGGGTCGCTCACGAGGAGCCCGCGAGAGGATCAAAGGGAGAAGAAGGGTTCAGTTATTCTGAATGCGTTCCTGCAAGAGCAAAATTTCTCAAGGTTTCAGCTAGGGTGGCGAGAGTTG
>JBAVHJ010000245.1:0-7324 GCA_049685715.1 Terriglobia bacterium
ACAAGGCTCTGCCGATTCGGGAAAGGTCGCCCTACGACCTTAACGGGAAGCCGGACAAGAACACGCTTTTAGCGCGTGTGATCCGCACGGTTGTTACATGGGCCGTTTCTGGGCTTTTTGATTGACCTTTTCGACAAATTTCGCCCTGTTAATAATGAACCGTTCGACAGTGCCTTTGCTGATCAAATCGATGCCATCGCTCGCCTCTACCTCGAACTTCAGGCGGCGTCCGTCAACCTCGATGAGCTTGACGTGGGCCGTCACGTCAAAACCGGGGGGTGTGGCTGCCACGTGGCTCACATTGATGTGAGTTCCAACCGTTTGCTCCTCAGGCCAGTCGAGGTGCGAATGAATCGCCTTAATGCAGGCCCACTCAAGGAAGCCCACCATGAACCCGGTCCCAAACACCTCCGGCATTTCCTGAAACTCAGGCGCTTCCGGATAGAGCGCAGGCACTGTTTTCGATTTGGAAACGCGGAAGGTAAAGGTATGTTCAATTCCTGGTTTGAGCGAGGGCTTCATGGTTCCTCCATCTTTCACGTTGGGATTAGGGTCCTATCCACAATCCCTGAGAAAAGAATGAAGACGAAAAAGAGCTCGGGAGGCATGGTGGATAAAACCCTATTTGAACTGATTTCGGGTGCGCGAGGTGGAAATTAGCGCGTTCTGCATGGATTGTAAAGTGGATTACCCGGCAGGGAGAGGATGGAGGAGAGCGGGGATCAAATATGCTTTGCCAAGCCTTCGGCTCGCCTCTTCTTGACCCTATTCTCCACAGGTGCGATCTTCCAACATTCAAGGCCCAGGAGCCTCAGAAGTTCCCTCAGTGGTGCTGCACTTCAGCTCTGCCGCCAGGCGATATGAAATCTCAAATCTCAAATTGGAAATTTCAGATGTTGCAAGTGCATCGGGCCAGAGTATCCAGTATCCGCTCTTTACCCGGAAGAGCCAAAACCAAACAGGACTAATTCATATAATTGGGCCGTTTTTCAAAGAAGCCTGAGGCCAGCATAAACAAAGGGCCGAGGGCACCTCGCAAAAGGTTAGTGAAAGCAAAAACGCAAACTCGATTGATAAGCGCCCAATCCCTACCTTGACCCACTCAGCAGGGCTAATGCGACAGATCTCAACCCACGCGCACGATCACAGTCCCCCTCGGGGGACTTGGCTGCGTACAGCCCGCTGGTTTACCGGCGGGAAGAAAGATGCCCCCAGGGTTTTCACCCCGATTCATCGGGGTTGATCTCATACCCGGGTTGGCCGTTAACGACCGACCCATCACCCCAACCCCGATGAATCGGGGTACGACCTCCAACTCGCCCGCTCCCGCCGCTAAAGCGGCGGGCTATACTATTTCAAGTCCCCTCAAAGGGGACTCTCGTGTCTCGGGAATGACTCTCAATGTCTGAACCCAGACAAAGTGGAACCAGACAGGGCTAATCTACATAAGCTGGATGTTTTGCAAAAGAGGCATGGGGCCAACATACACAAGAGGCAAAAGGTGCCTCGTGAAAGATTCTTTGTCAGTAAAAACGCAAACATCATTGATGAGCTCCTATTTACCTGAAGGCACTGCACGACGACCCATCCATGCGGTTCACCATGGCCAAGGCAAGCCGATAGCCGAGATACACGCTTTCCGGTTTTACCTTCGCCGGCTGGTCCCAGCGGCTATGGAGTATTTTCGGCCACTCATTGGTCATTCCATGAAGGGTGACGGCGGGAATCTTTTTCGCCAGGAAAGGAATGGAGTCGGCCATTGCGTTTGGGATTCGAGCGTGGCCGAATGGGATCTTCATCTCTCGCGCTAGATCGGCAGCCAAGGCCTCCAGACTCGCGCTGGAGACGCTATCGTCCACCTGCGGCGCCGCCAGACCCAGGCTGTCGACATTGATCATTGCACAGTAATGCGCGACCTGATCTTTAGGGATCGCCGCGGCCATAGCACGAGATCCGATCAGACCCTTTTCCTCTTTCCCGAACGCGACGAATAAGAGAGTCTTCTCCAAGGGGACGTTCTTCAAGCTCTTATACACATGGGCCAGAGTAACAATCCCCGTCCAATTGTCCAGAGCCCCACAACCGTCCGGCACCTTGTCATAATGGGCTCCAAGAACAATGAGCTCTTTGGAAGTTCCTTCCTTGCGAATGATCAGATTCTCGACATTCTCAAACTCGCCGGTGGATACCTCCGAGGGGAGTGCCCCCATTTTCAAGAACAAGGACTTTACCGCATCCAAACGTTCCTCGTTCTTGCACGGAACAGATCCGAATTCCGCTTCGATCTGTTCGGGGGTTGATAGGGTGATCCGGCTCTGCTGTGCGGCCGAAGGGACTGGCACCAGCAAGGAGAACATCTGGACCAGAACCGCCGCGACGTAGAACCTCCAATTGAATCTTTTGCTCAATGGCAGCCTCGAAGGGAAAGCGGGTATGCGGGATCATTCCTCACTGTGGACCATACTTCTTTTCAATCCCCTGTTGGTTTTACTGTGCCCCGTTCCACCATCAAGATGGCCGTCCGTTCCGGCGCCCGGGTTCGATGCATCACCCCTCGCGGGATCGTGTACCCCTGGTGAGGCTCAAGGGTTATTGTCTTGCCCTCTAAATCAATCAGGAACTTTCCTTGCAGCACGAAGAAGAATTCATCCTCTTGATCGTGCTTATGCCAGTGGAATTCCCCCTGCATCACTCCAAGTCGCACGACACAGTCGTTGACCTGGCACAGGGTTTGATTAAACCATGGCTCCTGGCACGTGGCGATGAGGGCCGGCACATCGATGAGATTTAAGAAACCAAATTTCACATCCAGATTAATGTCGTACTGTTTGTTCACACCATTGTCCTTTCTACTTTGGATGAAGGAATAGGGTGATAGGAAAGTGTAGCGAACGTGGAGTCATTTCAAGTTATGGCTTCGCCACTTTCCACCCTGCGGGGAATGTGAGTCGCACAAGGTTTGGTAGCCGTGATCCCGCCTTGCGGGATCACGGGCGTTTGTGGGCAGGTTGCACGAACCCGGGCAAATACAAAAGTACTAATCGCCTTCTGGCTGTCGGGAAAGGTCAGGTAGATTTCTTCTCAGGGATGTATCCCGCCTCTCTGAAGAGTGCAAATCCGCGCACGGTGAGATCCTCAAGCTCTTTGAAGAGCATCTCATCGGCGACTTTGAAGTTGAAGCAGGACTTGCCTTGCATGCGCGCTCTCAGTTTTTTCGACATGCCGTCGCGTAATTCGGGACATCCGTACACCGGCATGAGGTGATAGCTCACATAATTCTTCCCGATTTGAGCCCAGGCGACGGGAATCGGCCTCTTTACTTTGAGAGTTGCGGGGGCTCCGAGACAATACCGACCCGGCCCATCTTCCGTCACCGAGAGCGCCGTTGAATGCTTCTGCAGGATGGCTCGCAATCTTATGAAGATCGATTCAAACTCAACAGACATAGAACGCTCTCCTTCACCTCTTGACCTACGCGTTAGCCGCCCATCGAGGAAGTCTTAAGTCCACGCATAGAACATGCCAGCGCGCGGGTTCGGTCGTATCGTCCCGTTACATTTTTGGGGTCAGCGCCTCGACCGCTTCAGTAGATGTCACGACGGGTACGATCTCAAACTCAACGAGGTCATCCCAATGCGCGATCCAGCGATCGATCAGCTGCCGGTCCTCGCACTCCATCAACTGGTAACAGCGGCTGAAGTCCGCCGACACCCAGCTATTGATGTATCGCAGACCGTCGGGGGTGAGACGACCCCGGTCGCGAAAACGACGGTAGGCGGGAATCGGATTGCCGCCCCGAAAATTCTCAACCACCATGTAAAGGTTCTTTGCCATACGAGTATGCAGGCCTCCCTCGAAGCGAACAAGTCGTCGCCCAACGAAACTGCCTGCTCGTCATCGCCATCTCCGCGGCTCAGCGGTGATTTGCTCTTGTCGCCGTGTAGAGCGGCGACCCTCAATATGTTATCGAGGCCACAGCCAGCCAAACGTCCCGGCCGTCAGGAGACCGTACACCAGGCCATCAATCATCGATTTCGCGGTTGTGCCCCAGTTGCGCTTGTACCAGATGGAGTGCTGAATCAGGGCCAGCGAATAGCCGATGAATGCCGTGCAGCCCGCAAACCGAAAGACCGCCAGGTAGTTGGCTCCCGCGGGCAGTGCACGCCCGGCAATGTAACCTGCAAACACACTCACGATAATGGAGTACACGAACCAGAGAACCAGACTCGGGCCGATCGAGGGTGGACCGCTTGGCACGACGGTCATGAAAACCACAGGGCCCGCCTTCATCTTCTCGATGAATTCCGGCTTCTTCATCCCTTGCATCGACTTGGCGAGCGGCATCCCGTAATCTCCCGGCGGAATATTGAACCGGCGAAGCGCTTCCATGACTTCATCTTCCCGGGGAACACTGCGAAGATCGCCGCGGTGAAAGGGCAGCACCATATGGATGATGGAGCTTGCCACGAACACGATCACTGCGGACACGACGATCGGCAACCAAAGTGATATAAGCTGGACCATGCATCCCTCCTTGTTTCTTTACGCTTAATACGACAACTGACCCCATGCAATTACTTGCCTAAACCCACGGCGCACAAACCTATGGTGCGTCGAGGACGTCTTGCTTCAGCGGGTCAGATTATAAACCAGGCCGAACGGATCCTGGACATAGCATCTTGGAAAATCCGGCTCGTCCTTGACTATCTTGCAACCCTTCTTTAGCAGCCGGGCTTTGGCCTTTTCGACACTCTCCACCGTGACTTCCAAGACCGGCCCCAGCGTCGGGCCTCGCTCAATGAACAGATTTATATGCCGGCCAAGAAGGCTGATCATCTTGGGGGTCTCTTCAGTGATTTCAAACCCGAGCTCCTCAACGTAAAATGCAGCCGCTTTCCGGGGATCCTCCGCTTGAATCAGGATATCTGTGCCAAATGTATTTCCCATTTGATCTCCTTATACCAAGGTACGCCAGGCCTCGTGGACAGTCGCCGCCATTCACGGGAGGCGTGCGCCCTTGGGTATCTGCCCACGTTCACAATCAGTCTTGTCCGACGTGCCAGCACACCCCTGCGAGGTCGATGAAGTTTACCTCCCGACCCCAAGGGAAGTCGGTTGGCGGTTTGATCCGGAACCGTGGATACGTCTTCTCAAGCTGTTTGTGTGAGACCGCCTGCCACCATACGTCAAGATCGGGCACGACGATCCGGACCATGAGGTTGCCGGCGAAGGTCTCGTCATCAAACTTCTGGAGGATGAACTGAGCATGGCCATTCCGGAACCCCGCATACCCCTCGTTCTCCCACGCTTCCTCGAAGCCGAGTTCGGCGAAGAGGCGACGGCTGGCGTCGTAGTCCTTTCCACTTGGAATGAACGGCAACAACGACAATGCCTGTAACTCACTCATCTGAACTCCTCCATCAAGGCCTATTCTTTCAAGATTCGCTTGAGAATCAGCCGAAATCGAGCTGCAGAACCTGGGCCGGAAAGCGTTCGAGCGAAAGTGACCCATGACCTAATCGGCCTGTGCGTTCACAGTCTCCCGACAGCGTTCGTCAGGGCCTGCACAACAGCGCTCCCCCAGGCATTCTCCGCCACTGCGGGGATCACCGCAATGGCATATCCGGATGCAAAGCTCGTTATGAAGCCCTGGAAACCCTGGCCAATCGCGAAGTGAATCAAGCCGTTGAAGAATGCGAAACCGAGAGCGCCTGCGGAGAACCACCCCCGGCCGCTGCGGCCAAGGGCTTCATTGAGCTTCCTGGAAAAGAAGACCCCGAAAAAACTCTCCACGAAGCCCCACACCGCCACCGTGACGGCAAGCCCCGCGACGCTCGCCGGAAGGCCGGCGGCCAGTGACATGCGCGTCGCCGAGTGCCGGCGGAAGGGAATCCACAGAAGCGCCCCGGCCTGCCACGACATCGCCAAATCCAGGATTGCGGCCATTGCCAGTCCCAGTGCGACTGACTTGCCGGCGTTGCGCCGGGTGAATCCGTACCTGGCAAGCCGTTCGTGGCGAACGATCATGATGAAGATCAGCGCCAGGCCTTCACAAGCGAACTGGTATCCCGCAAGGGCAAGTACCCCGGCCAGACCCCGGCCCCGCCGTAACAGCGGATCCAACACAGGCAGAGCGGCTGAGCAGGCAAGAAAGAAGGCAATGGCAACGCTGAGATCGATCGCCGCTGCGCGCCGGTTGGGAAGTCCGTCCTGAATTGTGCTGTGATCTGTCAATGCGGTATCCCGCCCCTAAACGGCCAGGTTAGCAGGGTCGCGCCCGAGACAATGATAGCAATCGAGGCACTCGTGGGCCCGGCAACAGTCGGATGAAGGTCAGGCCGCGCTCCCGTGTTACTGCCCTGCCCATTCGCCGCGCAAGAAGGTCAACGAAGTCTCGACGAATCGACCGGTCATCTCGCCGAAGATGGGGCCATGCCCGCCGTTTGGAACAATCCATAGGTACGAGCGAGGGATCGCCTCGTACATTTCCATCGCCAGGTTGACGGGATACAGCGGATCCCGGTCACCATGCACAATCAGGGTGCGGGCCGTAACCGTTGACAGGTAAGGCGGCGTGAAGTTCATGTCATCATAACTGTCCTTGAGTGCATGCATCTGGTTCCACAGCTTCCGGATTTGCTCATCGCCCTGCTTATGCCATTGCCGCATCTGTTCCCACTCCGCTTCGCTTCGATTTTCAGGAGTCAACTGGCACATGAGGGAGCGCGCCTGCTCTGGAAAGTAGGGTGTCGCGCTCACCAGCACCATGGCCTCCACCCGACCTGGTTGCTGGGTGGCGATGTGAAGGAGTGTCTTGGCCCCAAGGCTCAGGCCCACCGCTTTGAACCGTTCGATCCCGAGACGGTCCAGCAGGCCTAAAACGTCTTGCGCCGACTGCCGGAAGGTAAACTCCGGTGACGGATTGGTTGATCTCCCGTGGCCTCGCAGGTCCGGGATCACCAGCCGGTAGCCCTTCGGAGGGGATTTGAAGATCAGCTCCCAATTAGCGCCTACTCCACCCCCGCCATGCAACAGGACCAGCGGCTCGCCTTCTCCGCGAATCTCATAGTACATCTCTATATCGTTGACTGGTTCAGTCCGCCCAGGAGTCGAGAGGGGTTCCATTGAGTCTCCCTGTTGAATGAACTATTCGCCTGCAGCCCAAAGTTTCAAGCATCATCCGCCTACCAGCTTCTTGGCAGATGGGAGATTCGCCAAATCTGAGTGGCTAATCGAGTGCATGCCTGGGTTAGCGCGTCTCCTACCCTATCAACCAGAGAGCTGAGTCTTCTTCACCGGGCGGGGACGATGATCGATGTATAAC
>JBAVHJ010000246.1:0-3076 GCA_049685715.1 Terriglobia bacterium
GGGTGGACCTCCATCATGTTGGCACCCACGGCATCGATGGATTCGGAGTAAGCGATGGTCACTCCCTTGGAGAAGATCAAATAATCGATCATGCGCTCGTAGATATGACACAAGGGCAGAAGGCAGAGCGCAACATCGGCCGGGCCCATCTCGATCAGGCCATCGCAGGCCTCAATATTCGAGATAATATTCTTGTGGGAAAGCATGACTCCTTTGGGATTTCCGGTCGTCCCGGAGGTGTAGATGAGCGTCGCCATGTCCTCAGGTTTTGCCGCGCGACAAAGCTTTGCAAAAAGGTCCGGCTCCTGGCGGCGTTTCTCTCGACCGAGAGCGCACACCGAGGAATAGCCCCTGATTCGCTCCACACGCAAGGGCGCCTCGTCCAGTAGGATGACCCACTGGAGCGAAGGGATCGCCTCAAGGATCGTTTTCACTTTCTCCAATTGGGCCGCGGTGGAAACAATGATGGCCTTGGATTGGCTGTCCTCGAGAATATACTGGATTTGCTTCGCCGGCAGGGTTGGATAGATGGGGACGTTAACGGCGCCGATCGCCAGAATAGCGTAATCAGAAATCGCCCAGCCCGGGCGGTTTTCACTGAGTAAGGCGATCCGATCGCCTCGTGAAAGACCCAAGACCCCCAGTCCGTGAGCCAGCTCTTCGACCGCCTGCCTCACCTCCTGGGTCGACAGGGGCACATAGACGCCTCCCACCTTGTGCATCAGCAGGTTCGGCTTGGGGACCGTAGCCGTGGTGTTCAGAAAGAGATCATTGAGAGTGCTGATGGGCATTGATCCCTCCACCTCAAGAGGATCGTGAACTTCGACGACGAGTCATTCCTCCGCGCGCGATCTTCCGCAAACTCTCCGGGGCAGGTTTCCTCGCAGCGGGAGCCTGCCTGCCCCTTTTCTCCAAGCCCGTCACAAACAAGTCCACTACCAGGTCGGATAACGCCCCGAGATTGTACGGACGTGGGCTGAGAATCCAGTTCGTCACCATTTCGTCCAGAGCGCCAAAGAAGCATTTTGTGACGATTCTATCATTGAGGTCCTTCCGAAACCGGCCCATGCGCTGGCCCTCCCGCACAACATTTCGGATGAGATCAAAATAGTCCGCCAGCCGCGTCCTGGAGAAGCGGGACATGAATTTGGAACTGTGCCGCAGCTCAATTTGAAACACGATCGCTAACTCCCGGTTCCGGCCCAAACTGTCCAGATGCAAAGCTGCCAGGCGACGCAGTTTTTCTACTACATCGCGGGTCGTCGCCAGGGTCTCAATGGCCCGGGTGACAAACTCTGACATGATTTGGTCAAACAGGGAGATCAGTAAATCATCTTTGTTTCGAAAATAGAGGTAAATGGTCCCATCGGCGACTCCGGCTCGCCGGGCCACGTCGGAGACCTTGGAATTGAAGAAACCGCTTCGGGCGAAAACGCGAATGGCCGCCTGCAGAATCTCCCTCCGTTTATCATTTTCCTTACGCGCCATCCTCACTCCGGAGCTTCATGCACCCTACACCGCTACTTGAAAGGAAAATGGAGGCGTGGCAACGAACTTCATGGGTTGCCCCACGCGAATGTTCTCCCGATTTTTTGCGCTGACCCCGGGTGGGTGCAGCGGGAACCGGAAGAGGCTATTTCTTGAAGTTTTTCTCGAGAAGTTTCTTGGCCTCCTCGATGTTTTCCTTGTGTTCAACCGTCCAGCGGGAATCCGGTTGCATGGTCAAAATCTCATCCAGTTGTGACTTGGCGTCGCCTTTTCTGCCATTGTCCAGATAGGTTTCCGCCAGGTACAATTTTGTCAGCGAATTTCCCGGGGCGATCTTAAGAGACTTCTCCAACTCCTCCACGGAGCGCTTCTTGTCTCCCCCCATCAATCCGGGCACGCGGAAGTCCCACCGACCGAGTCCGCGCCAGGGCCCTCCCCCGTAATAGGTCCCGTCAAGTTGAGCGGCCTTTTCAAAGTTGGCCCGGATTTCCTTTCGCATTCCCATGCTGGAGAACAGGCCCTTGGTCTCCCCGTACATCCCCTGATTCGTGGCCAACCAGAAAAAACCGGCCGCCTCATTCGGTTGCAGCTCAGTCGCCTTCTTCGCGAAGTCAATGCCCCGCTGAAACAAGTCCAACTGCTGGCCCTGGGGGGAGCGCTTTCCCAGAAAGTAGTAATACTCAGCCAATCGAGCCGCAGCCTCGAAACTTTTGGGGTCGCTTTTAATAACGTCGCTCGCCAAGCCGATGGCAAATTTGACCTTCGTGAGGTCTCCTCGCTCCGTGTAAAGCCTGTCGGCCTGCACGAGGCGGGGATCCAGCGCGCCGCGAGAGGAGTCGGACACTTGTGCAGAAGCCAGGCAAGCCATGCCAATCATCATCAAAAAAATCAAAAGCCCGATATGCTTACGCATCGTCTGTCCTCCATAGAGTATTCAAACGGGGATGAATCGGAGTGAGTGAACATTCATTCAGTTCCTCTATCGTGGTTCACTTCACTCATTGTAGAGCCTGCTCTTTTCTATGAAATGTAGGGAACGGATGATACCAGGTTGCCGTGAGTGTTGGGGTGCTGATCTCAACACACTCTTCACGCTTGGAGATGCACCCGGACCTGACAACTTCTGACCACCGTGGCCCTGTCCGCAGGCCCTCACGGGATTCAGCGTCTTTCGAGCCCGGCAAAGAGGCCTGTCAACACTTCAAAAGTAAAAACGGCCCCGATTACGGAATCGGGGCCGCCAGGGTGACTCAGTGACGAGGGGGTCAACCATTAGAATTCGCGCTGGGAACGCTCGACCTCATTTCGGCTTTGTTCCCTCCGGATAGAACATGATCTCGATGCGCCGGTTTTTCTTCTTTTCTTCGTCCGTGGTCCCCTTCACCGGTGCCGCTGCCTCGGCTCCGATGCGGTTGGCATCGAGCTTCTTTTCCTTGACCAGATACGCTTTGGTGGCCTCAGCCCGCCGTTTCGCCAGTGCCTTGGCTGCCGTCTCGGAAGAATCTGAGAATCCCGTAATGGTCAACGAGGAACCCGGATCATTCTGCATCTTCAGGGTCACATCGTCAAGGCAAGCCTTGTCGACGTT
>JBAVHJ010000247.1:0-4161 GCA_049685715.1 Terriglobia bacterium
ATCCAACACAGAGAGAATTGCCATGAGTGATCATACACGTCGGAAAAAGCTTTGGGGGCTTTTGTCGCTGCTGGTCTCATTCCTCATAGTAGCCGCAATGGCCGCCGGTTCGTCGCCGGCCCAGGGGAGGTACGGCGGAGAGAAGGAGAAGAAGAAGGAAGAAGAGAAGCCACAGTTTCCCTATCAAAGGTTTAAAGGCACGATTAGCACCGTCAAGTTGGAAGAACGACGATTTCTGCTGGACACTGCCGATGGATTGGCCGTGCTTATCCAGGTGGGCGATAAGACCAAGATCAAGCATAAAAAGGATAAGAAGGGGGATCCGGCTGTCCTCTTTGCCGACCTGAAGAAAGGCGATGTCGTGGAGGTCAGTGGTCAATTGCCTCCAACGCGCATTCTGGAAGCCGATAAAATCTTTGTCGAAGCGCCCGAGAAGGAGAAGAAGTAGCCCGGGAGTTTGGTGACAGTCCTCGGGCCCCAAAGAGGCACACGGTGTACAGGAATTTTTTGGATCTTGTCCTTAAATGGGGTACAGGACCGGTGGTTTCCCTTGAACGGGAGGATCGATGCGGAAACTTATTCTCGGAGTGATTCTGATCCTGTTGTCTGCGGGTTTGAGCGCTGCTCAGTCGGCATCAGCCCTCTCTCCGGCTGTGCGGGCGTTCGTCAGCGTTGATGCCTCCGTCCTCGTGTTGACGCATATCCGCGTGATCGACGGGACCGGCGCGGCGGCCGCGGAGGATCAAACAATTGTCGTTGAGAGCGGACGGATCGCGGCCGTCGGGAGGTCGGGGGATGTCAAGGTCCCCGCTGGGGCCAAGGTCCTTGATCTCCAAGGGAACACGGTCATTCCGGGGATCGTCGGAATGCACGATCACATTTTTTATCCCTCCGGTGCCGGGGGAGCCCTCTACAACGACCTCGCGTTCAGCGCGCCCCGCCTGTATCTCGCGGGCGGGGTGACGACGATCCGTACAACCGGCAGCCTTGAGCCCTATACCGATCTCAATTTAAAAAAGGCGATTGATGCGGGGAGAGTTCCCGGCCCCAAGATGCATGTGACCGGCCCGTATCTTGAGGGGCCTGGCGCCATGACCCTGCAGATGCATGAGCTGGCCGGTCCGGAAGATGCACGCAAGATGGTTGAGTATTGGGCCGGACAGGGAGTGACCTCCTTCAAGGCCTACATGCACATCACCCGTGCTGAGCTCGCTACAGTGGTCGAAGCGGCGCACAAGCTCGGTCTCAAAGTAACGGGACATCTGTGTTCCATCGGATTTCGCGAAGCGGCGACGCTGGGCATCGACGATCTGGAACATGGCCTGGTCGTGGATACCGAGTTTGTTCCCACCAAGAAGCCCGATACCTGCCCACCCACTCAGGAAAACAATGCTTCGATAGCGAAGCTCGATCTGGAGAGTCCACCCGCTAGAGAGATGATTCGCGATCTCGTCCAACATCACGTGGCGATCACCTCCACGCTGCCGGTATTCGAGACGTTTCTCCCGAACCGGCCTCCGCTCGAACAGCGAATTCTGGATGCCATGCTCCCGGAGGCGCGCGTCGATTACCTGGCCCGTCGGACGCGCCTCGCCGAATCTCCCGGGTCATTTAACGTGGAGATGTTCAAAAAAGAAATGAAGTTTGAGCATGAATTTGCCCGGGCCGGCGGCCTGTTGATCGCCGGACTTGATCCGACGGGATACGGAGGGGTGATCCCCGGGTTCGGGGACCAACGCGAGATCGAGCTGCTCGTCGAAGCTGGATTCACGCCCCTTGAAGCGATCAAGATTGCCACTTCCAACGGGGCAGAATTCCTGGGTGAACGGGACCACATCGGCACCCTGGCGGTCGGCAAGCAGGCCGATATGGTGGTCGTCCTAGGAGATCCCTCCAAAAACATTTCCGACATCAAAAAAATTACTCTGGTCTTCAAAGATGGTCTGGGGTATGACCCGGGGAAGTTGATTGATTCGGTGCGGGGGATGGTGGGACTGCGGTGAAACAGGTGTCAGGTATCGGGTGTCAGGTGCCAGAGAACAGTGGGCGGTGGGCAGTGGGCGGAAGGCGAATGACCCTGGTCAATTGCTCGTTCTCTGGTTGCAGCGAGGAGACTCGATCGCAGATTTCCGGGTTTTGACTTCTGACCTCTGACTTCCGATTTCTGGCTTCTGGCCTCCTACTTCTGCCTCTTTCCCCTGACACCTGGCACCCGACACCTGACACCTTAGGAGCATTTCTTCAGAATCTCTTGCCGTTCCACCGCCGTTGTCACCCGGTCCAGGGTGGGATAAAGGATCTGCTTCTCGCGCTCATCATGGTGTTCAATTAACCACCGAAACATGGCCTCCTGGTAAAGAATCTCGATCGTTTGACGGGTTGCTTTCCTCCCACGCATCTTTTTACGGGGAGACATTCTCTTGAGACGGTCGATGAATTCTACGATGCGCCGGTGCTCCCCAATAAAGAGTTGGGGGTCGCCACCGGGGATCTTTCCTGCCCGAGCATAAACCGGCATGAGCCATTCTTCTTCTTCCCGAATGTGTCGCTTGATCTTCCGCTCGTAGCTTTTCAGTCGCCGCAGAGCCAGAGGGAAATCCTGGCGGAGCAGAGCTTCCTGGTGAGTGAGAAACACCTCAAAAATGTCACGGTGGGTGTTCAAGAGATCGAGAAATGACAGCACCTGAGCGGTATGCCGGGACCCGTTCGTCGCCTGGTTCTTTTTTGTCCCCATAAATCGTCCTTTCAGAGGTTGGTTTAGAGCAGATTGCCTCGCCGGGGCTTGTAAGCGAGACCGGCATCACGGCGCCTTGTCTTCCTGTGGATCCTCAACTGGCCCCGCCCCATTTGGGATTATCCCTTACACGACGGGGTAGTTCAACGATCCGCTGAAGCAGGGTTTCGAGTACGTCCCGTTTGCCAGTCTGCCCACCCTAAAATTCCCTCACCCTTTTGTTCTGTTTCTGCTAGTATTTTTGGGCTTGATTTCACCAGGACTCAAGACTCAAGAACAATAAGTTTCCACACCATTTTGAAGCAGCCACCTTCAGAAACAGACCGCTGAAGCTCGTCCTCAACTGCGGGCCCGACAAGGGAGGAACAATGGAACGTGCACTGTCACACGAATTCTTGAGAGTGGTGGAGCAGGCGGCCATTGCCACTGCTCACACCATGGGACAAGGGGATCGCCATCTGTCCGACCAGGTCGCCGTGGAAGAGATGCGAAAGGTCATGGACACCCTCGAGATCAACGGAACCATTGTGATCGGGGAGGGGGAACGGGACGAGGCACCCATGTTGTACATAGGTGAGCGGGTGGGCCTGGGAGCAAAAAACGGCGGTCGCAACATGCCCCAAATTGACATTGCCGTCGACCCCCTCGAAGGAACAAACCTTTGCGCCATGGGCGCCCCTAACGCCATCGCGGTCCTGGCGGCCTCCGAAAGGGGGGGATTGCTCAATGCCCCCGACACGTACATGGAAAAAATCATCGTGGGCCCCTCTTGCAAGGGGGCGGTGGATCTCGATGCCCCGCCAAAGGACAATCTCAGAGCCATCGCGCGGCGGCTCGATCGCGACGTGGAAGACCTTGTGGTCATCGTGCTGGACCGGCCCCGCCATCAGAAACTCATCGACGCGATCCGTGAGGCAGGAGCCCGCATCCGCCTGATCGGGGATGGCGACCTGTCTGCCGGAATCTCGGCCGCCGTGGTTGGAACCGGCGTCCATGCTGTCATGGGGACTGGCGGCGCTCCCGAAGGAGTCCTGACGGCGGCCGCCCTGCGCTGCTTGAACGGCGAGATCCTGGGGCGCCTGGTCGTTGCGAAGGAGGGCCAGCGCGAACGGATGGAGGCGATGGGGATCACCGATTTGACCCGGATTTACTCCACGGAGGACCTTGCCCCGGGGAAGAAGATCATATTTGCCGCGTGTGGGGTCACCGACGGCAATCTCTTGAAAGGCGTTCGGTACTTTGGCGAGGGTACACGCACGTCCTCCCTGGTCATGACCCTGGAGGACCACAAGGTGCAGTTCATCGACACGGTGCACCTGGAGAAGCGGCCGGATATCAAGGTGCGTTTTTTTTAATAGGTGGCAGGTGCCAGGGATCAGGAAACAGTGGGCGGTGGGCAGTGAGCAGTGGGCGGATGGCGTATGACC
>JBAVHJ010000248.1:0-17356 GCA_049685715.1 Terriglobia bacterium
ACGGGAAAAATGGAGGCAGAACTCCGCAAGATCTTTTCCCCAGAGAAACCTGCATAGGAAGGTCCCCGGGGGACGCCATGGCGCCCATACTGAGGACAGGCTCTCTCTGACTGCCTTCTCCCCGTAAAGGTTCCCTTCGGGCTGAATCCCTACAGAGGATTTTAAAATATAGTGACAATCTGTGCTCGATGAAGATTGAGCCGTTCAAGGTTTGGTAGCCGGGATCCCGTTTTTGGGGATCCTGGGGTTTTCCCTACCTGTCGCAAGAGCCCGTGATCTCCGCCGCAGCGGAGCGGATCACGGCTACTTAGGCGTACCACTTCGCGAGATGCTGTCATGTGTCACTATGATCTATCATCCTCAATAGGCCACCACCCCGCTTGAATTTTGTGACTTGAGCCCTCCCCGTGACGGGGTTATACTCCGCGCTATGGGGGAGACAAAACTCCCCATCCCAAAATCTGGAATTTGAAATTCGATCCGAATTTCATTCGAAGCAATGCTTACGGCATTGTCAATCGATCGGATGTGACCTGACGAAAGGAGAGAGGCCCATGAAAAAGGTAATTTTCTTTCTCGTATTAGTTCTCGCATCAACTCACCTGCGTGGCGCGGAACCCTACCAATATGGCCAGTACTGGCAGGGATTGTCCAAAGACATGAAGGAAAACTATGTGAACGGGTTTAAAGACGGAGTTGCCAACGCCTTATACCATGTGAGGGCCAAGTCCTACTTGGACAAGGATCCCCGAACCCAGAAAGAATTGAAATCCTTTGAAGAAGCCATGAAAGACCTCATCGATATCCACTCCAATGAGCGTGTTCTGGCGGAAGTGATGACTGATTTGTACAAAGACCCCGCGAACGTCTACATCCCGAGCACCGAGATCCTCGTCATTGCCCAAGCCAAGCTGGATGGAAAACCGGTGGAGGGACGATTGCTCGAGCAGAGGAAACTGGTCTTCGAGACACTCCCCCCGTCTGAGAATCGCAAGATGGCTCTAAAAAGGTAGGGGTTCCCAAGGGTCAGCCAACAACCTGTGGCCGGGTGGCGAGTTCACCGCTTATCGCGCGACGAGCGAGCCACCTCCTCTGGAGTTCTAAACCGCCTCCCGGCCTGCGTTTCGCTGGCTTAGAAAGCGCCTTCGTCCGCCGACGGGCCGTACAAGGCGGGAACCGGCAGGTCGTTCAGACGAAGGTAGACCCCGAGCTGGGCGCGATGATGAATGCTGTGATTCATCACGAAACTGCGAAGCACGGCGATCCGGGGGAGCGTGAAAATAGTCTTCCCGTTCGATAATAGTGACCACGGTTTCATTAGCTGCCCGTCATTCGCCCCTGCAATGGCAGCGCGGGCGGCCGCAACGTTTTTGTCAAATGTTTCGAGGACCTCACTTTGCGACTTGGCCGGTGCAATCCGGCCCACGGGGACACCCCCGGGAGCGACATCCAAGCAATCCCCCTCCAGCATCCAGGTCGCCCATGTGGGGATATTCGCAAGGTGAGTCACCAGCGACCCCAAGGTGAGCGATTTTTCGTGAGGCTTCCAACCAAATTGCTCGTCAGGAGCGCGACTAAGCGTTTTTCGAGTGTTGGCCATCTCTTGGTCGAACTCGGGTAGAAGCGCCTTACTTATTCCCATACGTCCCTCCTTGAAGTCAATTCGAATCCTGACGCCCTTGCACGGCGTTAGGGAAGAGGACTCACGACGAGCAGAGTAAATCCTCCGGTCAATGAAGAGGCAGGTTCTATCCCCGGATTGCGGCCGCCAGCGTCATCCAGCCGACCAGGGCGGCGAGCTTTTGATCCTCGGTCCAAGGAGGCCCGAGAAGCCTTCCCATCTCGGCGATGCGGTCTTGTAGTTGGTCAACCGTCAACGCGAGATCTGACGCGGCCCGCTCGTTTAACTCGCTTTCCCGTATCGCCGTGATGGGAAGGCCGAAGTGCTCGCTTGCACGGATGAGGGCGTTGCGAAAGAATTCTCCTTCGGCGGCATGGATGAAGGGATGCGACGCGAGTGTCGCCGCCAGTGTTTTTGAGGGGTTTCCAGAACTCAGGAGAATTCCACAACCGGCCATGTCGTGGCCTTTCTTCCGGAGCTTCGGAATGACGTCGCGCAAGGCTTGCCGGGCCAGCAGCTCAGTTCGATGCGTGCAGTCGTCAAGGTATCGTTCAGCTTCCTCCAATTCCATCTTCTCGGCGGTATGAAAGGGTTGGACGGAGCCCAGGACCGCAGGGTCAGCCAATTCAATCCGTCGCCGATCCAGCACCACCGGAGAACGCAGCGCCCCGGTGAGAACGACGAGGGCTGCCCACCCGGAATGCGCTCGAAAACCCAGCGCCACGTGCATTTCGTCCCGCCTCTTGGCCATTTTGACTCCCGGGGGCTTGGTTTAGAAAGCTCTCCCGCAAAAGAGATGATTGCGACTTGTCGAGAGGGCATGTATACCGTATCGATTCGCGTACCGTCAAGTGTTCCGCAGAATACCTTGGATCTGAACTTTGACCTTTGAGCCCTCCGCGCCCCGGGATTATACTTTCTCTGATATGCTCCGCCCCATTTGATCAGGACGGAGAGGAGGCTCCCCCAAGCTACGAGTGAACGGGAAGGTTTTGGCGGCAAGATTTTACTGATCATTGATCCTGAATTTCTAAGTTGATGCGGGATGGCCTGTCACTGTTGCGTTTGCTGAGAAGCCCCGTTCGGCCTCCGAATAGAAATCCGGCTGCCTCATTTCTAATTCCTCAAAGCTCCATAAGAAGGTGTCTGAAATCTTGTGTTCGAAATTCGGAACCCAAACTAGACGGCCGGGGACCGTGAGCCCTGATGTCTCCTTCCAAGAAAAAGAGAATTCGTATTCCACCCTCTCCAAAAGAACAAATTCAACTATGAAAAATTCATGCTGTAACTTTCATGTTCAGGCGTACTTCATTCGACTCCTGCTCTTGATCCTTGTACTCATGACTTCTGGCGCATGCAGAAGGGAAAAGACAACTTCGGTTCAAAAAAGCGAGGAACGCTCCAAAGCAGTGCTCCCGGCACCGGTGGAAAGTGATCGAGGCACCCTGCCGACAGCTCCTCGCACCGGGCCTCTCCGATATCGCGCAGAGAAAATCGAGGGCGAGCGGTGGCTGATCCAGCACATGGCCACTCTGGGACCAGACCAATGGGAAAGGGTGCTCAAAATTAATCGTGTGGACCTGGCTCATGTACGGGAAGGCGAAATGCTAATTGTTCCGGAGGAGAATGCAGACGATCCGATGCTGTCTCCTCTCCCGAATCCCGTGGAAAGAATCCACGCTATTCCGAAAATCCTCCTCGTCTCGCGTCGCGTCCAGGCGTTCGCTGCATACGAACGAGGGCGGCAGGTCCACTGGGGACCGACCAGCACCGGGAAGAAAGCCACTCCAACCCCCGAAGGACTTTATCACACCAACTGGAAGGCCCGGGAGAGGGCCAGCACCGTGAACGGGGAATGGATATTACCCTGGTACTTCAACCTCGCCAATTTCGGAGGGATCTCCTTCCACCAATATGAAATGCCTGGGTACCCGGCCAGCCACTCATGTATCCGTCTCATGGAGTCTGATGCAAAATGGATCTATGATTGGGCCGACCAATGGATGCTTTCAAAAGACGGCACCACCATTTTGGTGACAGGAACACCCGTCGTCGTATTTGGTGAGTACGATTATCGCGCCAAGGAGCCTCCCTGGAAGAGACTCGCGGAAGATCCCATGGCTTCGCTCGTCTCTGTTCATGAGATCGAGGAGGCCGTTCAACCGTTTTGGCCAGACCTGGATGAGCAGGCTAGAACCCGCGAGGCGCTGGCCCATCGATAACTGCTGCCTTCCTTCCCTTAAAACCACGCTTGCAAACCGCATCCCGAAACTCGAACTCGAGGTATCATTTGCTTCCTTGAAGGCTCAGGGAAAAAGACCTCACGGAATTCCGGTTGAAGGCTGACCCGCAACAGGTTTACCCTGCCAAAGTCAAGGCTTGGCAGCAGAATCCCCCCAACGGGAGTTGGGGGATAGTTCGGATCCGACCTCACGTTGAGATGAAGGGGACTGACACCTTTTTCGATATCAACCGGATGCCAGCATAATTGTAAGTGTCTGTTCCCGCTTGATCATTCCCGAATCCTGGCGGCGGATCGGTTGAGACGATTCAACGAGCGCGCGCGTCGGGCTAAGGAGGTGGTATCTGAACATCCCCCGACTGCCGTCGGGGGGATTGAACATGAAGAACGAGGAGGCTTTGGTTGGCTGGACTTGAACAATCCCCCCACCTTCCGGTGGGGGGATTCGGAATGTTGAGAGGCACTCACACTCTTCCCGCAAAGGACGAAGGGGACTGACACCTTTTTTGATATCATCCGCATGCCATAATAAATGCAGATGTCCGTCCCCCCTTGATCGTGGTGGAACTTATTGCAACAATTCGGCAGTGAGCGTTGCGCCGCCCATTTGAGACAACACGGCGGAGTACTTCACAGGCTTGCGTGAGCCCGTAGCCACCCAGACTGTCAACTTGTCCGTACCTCCGTCGGCCGAGGAGATCTCCACTTTGTAGGCGTCGAAGGTTCCGGCCGGTACCGTCACACTTTCGGATCCGGCCACTTGGAGTTGCATTAGTTTGGGTTTTTGCTTCTGCAAATCAAAGTTTCGGAACATCGTCGAGTAACCCTCCTTGATCGGCAGCAAAGCGATGGATTGCATCGCACCCGCGGCATCTGCGAACAAAGGCCCGCCCAAGTCGACATTGATGGGGCGGTCCTGTCCACCCATACTCATCTTACCGACAGCCTTGTTGCCTGCATCAACCTCGAATTCGACGGTGACCGCCCCTTGTTTCACGGTCCGCTTCCGGAGCGTGAAGGTTTCCTTGTCGAGAACGGCCATGTCGACAATCTCACCCATTGAAGAAGTGGTTGTATCCGTTGCCGTCCAAGCACCGCCCTCTTCCTTGATATCGGTCTTTATCTCCAGGGCAATGGTCTGCGTACCCGCCTGAATCTTCGCCTGGAACTTATAGGTACCGGCGGTCAGAGCGCCTGTCGGCCTGGGCGCGCCCACTGCACCGGGATCCACTTTCTTGGCCAGCGTCACGGTCTTGGGGTCGACAGTGATTTCCGCCAGTCGGGTGGAGACCTCAGGCGTCATGCTCTCCTGAAAACGCCCTCCCAAATGTTTGGACAGAAACTTTTCGGAGCTGGCAATCATCGCCATATTGTTCACCGGACGCGCAAAGCCGTGGCCCTCATCGGGCGCGACCAGGTACTCGACCGGAAATCCATGTTCCCGTAACGCAATCACAATCTGATCGGATTCCGCTTTGTTCACGCGCGGATCATTCGCCCCTTGCACGACAAGCAACGGGGTCTTGATCTTGGTGGCGGAATTGAGCGGAGATTGCCGCTGCAATTGGGCCTTACCCTCGGGGGTGTTGGGGTCGCCCATGCGCACATAGAACGTCTTGCGAATGGACTCCCAATAAGGAGGAATCGATTCCAGGAGCGTGATCAGGTTCGAGGGACCGACGATCGACACCGCCCCCGCATACAGGTCCGGTGTGAAGGCGACCCCGGCAAGGGTGGCATACCCTCCGTAGGACCCGCCCATGATCCCAACGTGCTTGGGATCGCCGATGCCTTTCGCAACCAGGTACTTGACGCCCCACGTTAGATCATCCTGCATTTTCTGGCCCCACTCCTTGTTGCCCGCGTTGATGAACTTTTTTCCATACCCCGTCGAGCCGCGGAAATTGGGCGCCAGCACCGCATACCCGCGGTTGGCAAAAAACTGCCAGTAAGGGTGAAAGCCCCAAACATCCCGGGCCCAGGGTCCACCGTGAGGGAAGACGATCACAGGCAAATTCTTCGCCGGAATTCCTTTCGGCAGGGTCAGGTAAGCGGGAACCTCCAGACCGTCGGAGGACGGGTAGCGGACCGTCGTCGTGGAGGTGAGCTGGTCACGGTTCAGGTTCTCACGGATGCGGTATTGAAGTGCGAGCTTTCGGGCTTTGCGGTCGAACAGGTAGGTTTCGCCCGGCTCATTGTCCGCGGTCGCTGAGACGATCCAGAGTACTTCGTCACGGGTATGCGACCCGAAGTTGATCTGCTTGCCCGGCAACTTGCTTTGCAACCACTGGTAGTCAGCCTCGTAGGCCTTATCCTTCCAGTACTCGCGGCGTTTGTCGTCGATGTAGATCGTCGCGATCATCTCGTCGGTCAGTTCGGAGAACAGTGCCGTGCCGAAATCCGCCCGTTTGAGAGGATCGGACTCGACTAACTCCTCCTTGCTGGTCGCAGGGTCAAAGAGCACGAGGCGGCTGAGATCCACCTCGTTTCCCTTGTTCGTCTCCATGTAGACCCGCTTGTTGTCCTTGGCAAAACGAAGGGTGCCGCAATTCTCGAGCACATCGCAGGAGTAAATCTTGGTGACACCACTGGGGTCGAGGCGCAGAATTTCCGTGTCGCCGTTTTCAGCCGAACGGGCGGCGAGGCGGAGCTGGTCTTTGTTGTCAAATTCCCAGCCGGTGATGCGATCGGCGTTCTTCCGAACCAGGGTGCGTTCGCCGGTGGAGATCTTGATCTTATAGAGATCATGCCAGGCCTTGTCACGGTCATTCAGACCCACATAGAGAAGATCGGGGTCGCTCTTGGGAACCGCATAGATCAGGGCGCGAACACCCTTGGCCATGGTGATGTTTCGCGCGGCCGGTACCTCCGAGCCTGCGGCCGGTTTGTCCGCCGGGTTCACGGCGTACACGTTGTAGTTTTCGTCTCCGCCTTGATCCTGGACAAAGAGGATGAACTGGCTGTCGCGGCTCCAGAAGAAGCCGGGGATGGGTCGCTTGGTGTCGTTGGTGACCGCCTTGGCGGCACTAAACGGCTCCTCTGTCTTTTTCACCCAGACGTTGCGGGTCTTGTTGAGCGGCTTGAGAAAAGCGATGAATTTGCCGTCCGGGGAAATTTGCGCGCCGGCGATCTCCGGATCGCCAAAAAACAATTCGCGGTCGATCAGGGGCGGTTGTTGCGCCCAGAGAGGGACAGCGAAGAGAAGAAAGAACAAGAATAGCTTGGCTGATCGTTTCATGAATCCTCCTGCGGGTGTTTGTAAGTGCATTATGTGTTAGTGCATTATAGGATAGAATAACAGCCCTCTAGCTGTCCATAAGATCCTGCAATGGAGCCGTTATGCCTGTAACCACCGTCGCACAACTGATCCCTGTTCTCCAAACCGCCATTGGCCCAGTCATCCTGGTGTCCGGGGTGGGCCTGCTTTTGCTCACGATGAACAACCGCCTGGGGCGAGCCATTGATCGGGCACGAATCCTGTCGGCCGAACTGCGTACCGCCACCGGAGACACCCGAACGAAGATCGTGGCGCAGCTCCGCATCCTGTGGCGTCGGTCGCACCTCCTCCGCCTGGCCATCACCCTGGTGTCCATGAGCGCCCTGGCGGCGGCCGTGCTCATTATCGTCCTCTTCTTTACCGCGCTGCTCCAGATGGAAACCGCCTGGCTGATCAGCATGCTGTTCATTCTGTGTATGGCCTGCCTCATTGCCTCACTGGTCGTCTTCATCCAGGACGTCAACCAATCACTCGCAGCGGTCAAGCTCGAATTGAGAGTTGATGGGTTCGACGGGGTCTGAGAGATCCTGGATATTTCTGAGCGGCGTTGGCGGGCCACCCCTGAGAGCATTTTTCTCGCTGCGGGGTTTTGTGCGAGGCTCAAGAATTCAGATTAGATTCTAACTTGTCAAATCTGTGCAGAAAGGGTTCAACGCCAGGTGACGATGCTGCTAAAGCCATCCTCCGCGGGGGGAGAAGTCAGAGGTCGGAGGTCAGAAGAAAAACACATTCTCTGTTGTGGAATTGTCAAATCTTTGCGCTTGAGTGTTCGCTGCTGTGGCGCTATAGTTTCTTTGTAAAGGTTCGTATGCCCGGACAAGAACCCTCCCCCGATTAAAGAACCCAAAAATTGAGACCAGAGCCGACTCGGCGTCCTTTTCAATTGACATTGGCTTTTTCCTGCGGTATAGACCCCAACTATATGAAGCCAAATCTGATTACTCCCTACGGCGTTTTGTACAACTGTGATTGCATGGATTTGCTCGCGAAAATGCCTTCGGAGTCCGTAGATGCGGTCTTCGCAGATCCTCCTTTCAATATCGGCAAGGAATACAACAATGGGATAACAGACAACCTTGAACCTCAGGAATACCTTGATTGGTGCCGGCTTTGGATTAGCGAGTGTGTGCGGATAGTAAAACCCGGCGGTGCGATTTTTATTTACATTATTCCAAGGTGGGGATATAGCTTTGCCTCATATCTTGAAGAGCAGCAGATGCAGTTTCGACACTGGATCGCGCTCTCAATGAAGGGTACTTTCCCCAGAGGAAACAAGCTTTATCCCGCCCATTACGCTCTGCTTTATTTCACAAAGGGAACTCCCAGAACCTTCAATCGCATCCGCCTCCCTGTACCCAAGTGTCGCCATTGCGGCAAGGACATCAAGGACTATGGTGGTCATCGAAAATATTTAAATCCTGCTGGATTAAACCTCACTGACTTTTGGGATGACACCTCCCCCGCGAGACATCGAAAAAACAAATCGCGATGGCACATTAACGAACTGAAGCCAATCATCCCTGAACGCTGTATTGAAATCTCAACTGTGCCCGGTAACATTATTCTTGATCCCTTCGGTGGTGGAGGGTCGACTTTCGTATCGGCTGAACGCTTGAAGAGGTATTGGATTGGAACTGAAATTGGCCCCTGTGGGCCGATTCTCGAGCGATTCAAAATGGATTTCCCTAATTTGGTTTATCGCAACATTTTCCCCAAACCCCTTAAAACACTTCTCTCAGACAAACATATTCTCGTATGACAAAAATTGTAGAGGAATTCTTTTACGATGGTGCACGCGAGAAAATGGACCGGCTTGGGCTGGCGCCACTCCTTGATGAAATTCGCTCTGCACTCCAGAGTTTTTCGTTGTTGGTGTTGGAACAAAAGAACAAGAACAGCGGCGGTGTTCTCCGCCAAATGATCGACATGGCATTTGTAAGCGCTCGTGGTTGGGAAAACACTGTCAGTGGAGGTATTGACTGGGTTAAGTGCAAAACAGTGAACGGTACGAAGGTCTGTATCGGCGTTGAAGTCCAAGTTTCCGCGCGAAGCGACTTGATCACAAGGGATGTTGTTCACTTACAAAAGCAGTTCCGTGAGGGGGCCATTGATCTCGGGATAATCATTCTACCAAGCGATGACCTATCCTATTTCTTAACAGATCGGGCGCCTGCGGCATCCGATGGGAAGAGGATTATTCATGAGATGCGCGCTGATGATTTACCCCTGGTCATTCTAGCAATCCAGCATGACGGCCCAGCGAAGAAAGCTCTCCCCAAAATGAAAACGAAGCATTAGGCTCTTGTTGCTCGAACGCTTCCCCAGAAAATCCTCAAACAACCTTGGAAGATTAGGGATCCAGAAGATCTCCATTATCCTTACATCGGTTCCAGAGATGATTTTCTAAAGAATCCAAGATGGAGATACTGGCAGTTTCATTCCCACACGCCTCCGGACCACGTAGCCTTTGTTGGACGAAAATACTATGCGTATGTGAACTGGCAAACAAAGGAGTGGGATGTCTTACGAGACTGGGATGCGGGTATGCCAAGTTACCCTGACTTGTATGGACTGGACTCAACCAAATGGAACGGGTTGTCCTTACTTGTGGCGTAACTTTTGGAGCGAATTCAAAGGCGCTTAAACCGATCGACAAATGCCAGCATGAGCTAGATCTTCACTCCCCAATATTTCCATTCGAATTGTGCAAAAGGAGAGGTTTGATTTGCCACCAGAAATCTAACCACTCCAACCTATTGGTCATGGTAAGACACCGGGAAGCCTCTGATCACTTCGGTTCCGCTGTTTTCTGGGCGGCGGGGCCGTAAGCCGACGCTAAATAGTCTGCGATCGTCCTGGCTTCCGGCTCGTCAATCGGGGCCGCATAGACTTTGATCATTTTCGTGACCACGCCCTGCCAGCGTTTCAAATCACCCCGCGGCTGCCTGACGATGTAATCGGTGGAATGGCACAAGCCGCATTTCTTCTCAGTCAGCTCCGAGCCGGGGCCTGCAGTGAGCTTTCCAAAAGGATGGTCGGGCGGTAGCTGAATCTTTTTTTCTACGGAGAATGCCCCCAAGGGAATGACCAGAATGAAAAAACCAAAAACAATCACTCGCTTCATTGTGCCCTCCCATCAAATTTGACAGAGCTGCATGGTGTCGCAGGCATGCCTGCGGCACCCGGTGGCACCCGCACTCGCCACACGGCTGACCGCCCTTGTTTAAACTACGTGAATCTCGATCTGCTCGATGACGTTGCGTTGATAGCCGGGCGGATTCCACAAGGGCGTTGCACTTTGGGACTCCCCGATGCTGTTGAACGCACGGACCCGGACGTGGTAGTCGCCGGCGCGGGGTGGAGTCCAATCCGCGGACCACTCATGGAATGCGAAGGGGCCATGATCCTTTCCCAGTTCAACTCGACGCCAACTGTTGCCGGCGTCGGTTGAAATTTGCACTTCACTGATCCCATAACCGCCATCAAAAGCAATCCCCTTCAACTGCATTGCGCGTCCCCTTGGCACTCGCGCATCGCCTGCGGGCACGGCGATAAAAGACCGGACCTTAAGCCGGCTGATCGGCACCGTGCGCGAAGGGCTTGTTCCAGGCTCAACACATCCGCAGGCATTATCGGGGATTCGGTAAGCCGTTTTGGTCCAGAAATTATCGTTGGGTTTATCAAGCACTGTAATCTCCGACAAGTTCTTGACCCAGTGATCCGCAAACCATCCGGGAACCACGATGCGGGCGGGAAAACCGTTCAGCATCGGCAGGGATTCCCCATTCATCTGGTACGCCACCAAAATGTTCGGATCATCCAGAATCCGGGAGACCTCAAGACTCTTCATAAAATCCGGGACCGAAGGAAATGCCGGCTTATCCAGGCCGTTGAAGAGCACCTCCACCGCCTCCTTGCGTACCCCCGTCTTGTTGAGCACATCACGAAGCCGGACGCCCGTCCACTCGGCACATCCCATGGCGCCATCGGCCCACTGACCGCCATTGACTCGCGGCGAAAAACGACCCCGACTGTTACCGGAACACTGCGCCACTGCGGTCACCGTGACCTTCTCAAACTTCGTCTTTAGATCGTCCATCGACAACTCCATGGGAGTATCGATGCTGCCGCCGATTTTGAGCCGCCAGGTGTCGAGATCCACGCGGGTCGGTACCGGAGACACGTGGTACCGAACGAAGAACGCTTCGTTGGGCGTTATGGCGCGGTCGAAATACCTCATGGGGGTCTCCAGCTGAGGGGGACGGGAGGCGAGGAGGATCAAGTCCGTCTTTTCCGGATACCGCACCAGCGGCCGCCCGGAAAGCAGCGGGTCTTCTGCCGCAAAAACCCGCATCGCCGGAGGAAGAACCCGATGGCCGAGTGCGTAAACACCGGTGAGACCCAGGGCATTCAGAAAGTTTCGACGCGATGGAGTGGTCATGGGTGACCTCATTTCCGCGGAAACGAAGGGTTCAGGTTAGCTTGTTTTGCATTCTGGATGAGTCGGGCGTGATAATGATTCTCGAACTAGCGGAGAATGTCAAGTCGTTAAAGCCCCAGGGGGCTCTGCACAGGAATTCGAGGCAGGTCTCACCTCAGAGATTCCTGTTCCCTTCGTAAAATTTGGGAATTTTAACTTCGGGAGGGGTTCTCGTGGGGGTAAAAAAATCGGCCCCGAGATATCTTTCGGGGCCGTTTCCACTCAAAAGGAGGGTGAACTGGGGGGTTCACAGGAGGGAAAATCGTTCGATCGCCTGCCCTCACAAAAACGCATACGAAGGGCGGTAAATGGAGTGGTTCAGGCGATTCAGATTTTGATTCAACCGGTGTTCGGCCTTTTTCAGGATCTTCGCCGTTTCATCCACGCTGGAGTGCATCCGCTCCGCGATTTCCCGAACATCCAATCCCTTATAATGTTTGCAAACGAAAGCATCCCGCTCGGTTTGCGGCAATGTGTTAATCGCCTCGATAATCAGCTTGGTTGCTTCGACCTTCCAATCCTGTTGTGTCATAGACACCCCCGCTCGTCCTTGCACGTTGCCTTTCATTCTTACTACGATTCGGGACCACTCGGAGTTCCAAATTTCTTCTCTCATTGTTTCCTTGTTCACTTCTTTAGACGTAAGAGTTACCAAAAAGTTTGGATAAATTCTCCCCGAAATTGTAAAAATTTGTCATGATAAGGCCGGACTGCGGAGTTTGGTGTGTGTTGGAGTGTCCGACCAGGAAGGAGTCGCTATGAAGGCGCTGCCGAGAACTCTTCTCTTCTTCAGTTTCAGTGCCTGGATCTGGCTGGGAGGCTTCCTTTCAGGATCACCCCAGGGCCTGGAGACCCCGGCTACCGACTCGCTGTTGCGAGAGGTCGTATCGCTTCAACTCCGGAACATTGACGGGCGATACGAGTTTCGTTACAACGAAGAAGAGATTACTGAAGACCTGGATGCTGAAGGGAATCCCAAGCATTTTGACACCAAGGTCATGCAGTGGCTTCATACCGACTACGACTCTTATGTCAAATATCTCGCCATAAACGGAGCTTCTTACAGTTCTTCAGTTCTTGCTGATCAACAGAGTAGGATTGATCAGCAAATCAAGGAGGTCCAAGCCAAACCAGAAGGCCAGCGTGTCGCGATGCGCGACAAGGCATTCAAGGAGCGCGGTAAGGAAAAAGACTTCATTCGCAGTCTCCCTGACGCCTTTAATTTCCAGCCCCAGGGGGAACAGACCATCAATTCTCATCCCAGTTGGGTTCTTTCGTTCACGCCACGTCCCGGCTTTCGCCCGCCGTCACGGGAGACGGCCTTCTTGAAGACCCTTACGGGAAAAATCTGGATTACTGAAAACGAGCATCAACTGATCCGTCTCAAAGGAACGCTTGAAGACGATGTGGACTTTGGGGCCGGGCTCTTTGGCAGTGTCAAAAAGGGCTCCACCATCACGCTCGAACAAATACCGGGGCCCAACGGGTTATGGTTTCCCTCTTTCACGGAAATGGAGTTCCGTGCCAAGGTCTTTGTCAAGGGACAGAATCGAATCGAAATCAGCCGTTACAGTCAATACCAGGAGAGTTCAAGCCCCAGGAAGAAAATTGAGGTTGAAAAGATTCCGTAAGCCCAATGGGTCGATGGGAGGTTTGCGTTTCCAGATTTGAAGAAAAGGGCGGGATGGTTCTCCACCAAGGCGCTTCGCTGCCCGGGAGTACCTGGTCATGCAGAGGACTCGATTAGGTCATATGTCCGTTGCCTCCCACCTTCCCTTTCGCCTTTTCGAGACGTTCGATCTTGGGGAGTAACTCTTCGAGATACCGCTCCAGTTCCTGCAAACGCTTCGTTTCGCTCCGCATTCCCAGCAAGCCCTGGCACACCTCCAATGGAAGCCCCAGATGATCTGCAATCGAAAAGGCCAGCCTGGGCGCCTTGGTATCCACGAGCGTCAGGTTGGTGTTGGGCTTGGCGACCGCAAGGACAATCTTGGCATAGATCGACCTGACTGCCTCAGAGAGTCTGCTGACCTCTCGAGGGTCTTCGGCTCCCTCATCATCAAAAAAGGAGACTTCGGCACGCAGGACTTCCTCTTCCGAATTCTCAGAGATGATCTCAAACCTCCGGGTCCCTTCCGCCACAATGTCGAGGCGGCCGTCTTCGTACCGTTTCACCACTTCTTTAATGCGGGCGGTGCATCCCACCTCGGATATTTCCTCATCGCGCATCAGCACCACGCCGAATTCGGTCCGATTGTTCATGCAGTCATTCATCAGTTTCCTGTAACGTGGTTCGAAAATGTGCAAAGGGAGGGAGGCCCCCGGAAAAAGGACGACTTCCAACGGAAAAAGAGGCAACAAGACTGGTAGGTTATCCATGTGGGCTTCGCAGGAAATCAAGCTCGTTACACGGGATCACGTTGTCTCTCACGGCCGGTCCGTAAAAAGCTCGATGATGTAATCATGCAGCGAGTCGTACAGGATCTTCTGGAAAGCCCACACAAAGCGCGGGTTTTCCAGATCACGGGGCGCCAGGTGAATCGTGTACTTATGGTCGGAGACGGAGGGGTCGCGCAACTGGAGATGGACATCCACCCCCTCGTTTGCAGCCGCCGTAGAGGCGGCAAAGGATACGAGAGGGTGATTATAGCGTCTTAATTCCGCGTTGACTCTCTCCAAGGAGTTCAATTCACCTCAGCAGTCCCGCTCCGGGCTTACGAAGATCAGGGATCCTCCCGACCCGCCTCAGAGGGGCCGGGAGGATCTTCAATGCCTCTCGAGTGCATTACCACAAACACCGCTAGGTCGCACTCCCGATCTTGCTGCCCTTGTCCCCGGGACCCGCCCGTCTTTGGGGGCGCTATTCAAGAAGAATGAACGTGGCGGATCGCCTTGCAGCCCTGAAGGGTTACCTTGCAGCGCTGGCAGCCCTGCTTATCGTGGCAAACCGCTGGTTCACCACGTTCCAGTCGACATTCTTAACAAACGTGGACAGGTAATCCCCCTTGGTCGTTCCGTAGTCTATCATGTACGCATGCTCCCAGCAATCAAGCGCCAGCAGGGGTTCCTGGTGCACAGGATATCCAATGTGATGCTCAAAGAGGATGTAATGATGCAACTCGCGATCCGTCCGGCTGTAGGTCAAGATCACCCAGCCCGGCGTCGATGTCCCGGCAGCCTTCAAGTCCGTCACCCAGGCATCACGGGAACCAAATGACTTCTTGATGGCATCCGCCAGCTCATTTGACGGCTCGCCCCCCTGGGGACTGAGATTCTCGAAATACATCTCATGCAGGAACGCCCCGTTAAAGGCGACCGCCTCACGCCGCTTTAGCTCGGAATATTCGCTAAAGCTGTAATTCGCCGTGCTGCGATCGATGGATTTCAGCTTTTCCTGGATCTCATTCAGCTTCTTGACATAGCCCTGGTACAGACCCAAGTGAGCCTTGAGCTGCTTCTCGCTCAGTCCATCAATCTTTCCCAATAAAGAATCAAAATTTCTTGCAACAACAATCATAATTTTCTCCTTTTCATTCGAATGAATTAATTTCACCGTTCTTTGGCACGATCACGCGAAGGGACCGATGGTCCCTCACGTTGGCATCTCCATGGGAGTCAACTGCATTATATCGCATCGCGATATGAAGCGCCCCTCTTTTTCCATCCCCGGCGGACAGAATATTCCCGGGTTTTATCATTCAGATTTAATCCGATCGAATCCCGGGAGATCCTGGAAGGGAGGCCCTGTTATTCAGGGCCTCCCGAGAGGGGCGTGTTTGAGCAGATTGAGCGGAGGTTTACTTTCCCAAGAACGGGAAATGGCTTGCCGCTCCCATGAAGAAGAGCATCGGGAGAGACAGCCATGCATTCATTCGCGAGGCCAGGAACGCGCGACGCGCCAGCTTGGCGGATTCCGGCGGGACGGGAGTTCCGCTTTCGGCATTGGCCTTGGTCCAGGCAATGATCCGTTTCTGATGCGGCCAGATGATCCCCCACACATTAAGTAGCATGATCACCCCCATGCCTCCCCCCACTCCAATGGATAAAGCCCGGTTACTCGAATCCGGAGTGGCATTGAAGTGAAGGACGCACCACGCCAGCAGGGATACGATGATCGCCACCAAAAGGGCGATGAGATATCCGTTGTTCAGCGCCCCGGAGATCGGTCGCAGGAGCACGAAGATCAGAAGCCAGGCCACGATCACCACCGCCAGCCAAGTCCCGAAAATCCGGCCCACCGAAGGCTCCCGGCTCAATATGATCATGTAGTACCAGATGCCGATGAAGACCGTGCCCACTGCTCCCCACCGGAACCAGAACAAGGCCCGAGGCATCAATTGGGGGATCACTTTCCCCTTGGTGGGCCCATCCAGCGCCTTCATCAAATTCACATTGACCAGATTGAAGAAATACAGCATCCCGATCCAGGTGATCCCCGCCAGGAAGTGGAGCCAACGCAAGAACATTTCCTGCCATGCCATCGCATTGTCCGGAAACTGGATCACCATCCAGTACGAGATCAGTGATCCCCAAATCATGTGCGCCATAGTTCATCCTCCTCCATTGAAAGAACTTGCATGCATGGGCAACCCGAGAAACCTTGTACGTGATTCTTCTTCGCGTGATTAATGGATTGGTAAGATCTCCCGCACGATATGGGTTTACAGTTCTCCTGTCAACGAAATTCGGGAGCCTCCAATCCCTCTATCCGACCTCCATGGAGGCCTCTTCAAAGTCTTGTGCGAGGGACCCCCGCTGTGCCGGGGTGAGCGTGGTCCGGGCCGCATAATGGGGGTGTTCGACCACCAGGGCGAGCGGCACCTTGAGGTCACGAAACTCGTCCCGCTGCTCACGGGTAAATAGGAAACGGACATATTGGACCGCGCTGATCTTATCCTCTTTACTATGCCCTTCTTCGAATCGTCCGTACACACGGGCTCTCCCGCCAAGTTCAAAGAAAACGCAGTCACCCCGGTCCACTCCCTGGAAGCGATCCAGCTCCGGCTTTATGTCGGGGGCCGCAGTGATCTCAATAAACATCGTCGCGCTCAATTCGTCGACGTCCGGCAGGGTCTGATTATAGACGTCGATCTCCTCCTGGATCTTGTGCTCGTCCACCATCCGTTCGGCGCGAACCATTTCCAAGATTTGAAATTTCACGGTCTCCCGGTTCTCAAAAACAAAGGACACCTTGTCGCCGACCGGGAGGCGGCGATTCTGTTTGAGGGCGATGATCTGTTTTCGAAAGTCGCCCCGCATTCTCTCGTATTCGTAGAGGTTCTGAATATCCTTCCTGGACAGTCTTTTCATAATCCGCAGGCCTTGGCAAAAAGTTTGACCGGATGAACTGCCTCGCGCCCCGATCCCTGCTTAATCCGCAAAGCTGAGAGCGGGCAATCGGTGGCAATCCAATCGGGTGAGGGTTCCTGTACCTCCTTCAACAGGGGTTGGGAGAGCTTGAAGGAAAGATCATGGTACTGTCGCTTCATTCCCCAGGTGCCATCCACCGCCGAACATCGCTCCACCACCTGGACCCGGGCACCGGTCAATTGCAGCAGATCGCGCGATTTATACCCCAGGTTCTGCGCCTTCAAATGGCAGGAGAGTTGATAGGACACAGTCCCAAGCTTAGACACAAAGTCGGTATTGAGCTCCCCCTCCTTGTGCAGCTTCATCAGGTACTCGCAACTATCGAAGGTGTGCTCGGCGACCAGCTTCGCGTCCTCGGACTTCAAC
>JBAVHJ010000249.1:0-1919 GCA_049685715.1 Terriglobia bacterium
GGGTCGGGCACTGGAGAGCCTCGCTCGCAACCACCTTGAGGTGGGGGAACTGCTTCTTCAGGTAATCGCCGGCGGCAATCGTTCCGGCGGAACCGGTCGCGGAGATAAACGCGGCGGCCCGCTTCCCCTTCAGCTTCAAGCCGTTGAAGGCTTCTTCGATCGCAGGACCCGTCACATTGTAGTGCCAGATCGGGTTGCCAAACTCCTCGAATTGGTTAAAGATGATGTTCTTTGGATCCTTCTTCAATTCCCAGCACTTATCGTAGATCTCCTTCACGTTCGATTCACAGCCGGGCGTAGCGATCACCTCAGCACCAATCTTCTTCAGCCAAGTGAAGCGCTCCTTCGACATTTCCTCCGGCAGAATTGCAACTCCCTTGCATCCCAGAAGCGCTGAGTTGAACGCGCCACCCCGGCAGAAGTTGCCCGTCGAGGGCCAGACGGCCTTGTTTTTCTCCGGATCGAACTCGCCGCTCACCAATCGCGGCACGAGGCATCCGAAGGCCGCGCCCACTTTGTGCGCGCCGGTGGGGAAGTACTTGCCGATCAGTCCGATGATGTGCGCCTTCACACCGGTGATCGCCCGTGGTATCTCGAGGTAGTTCACACCGCCGTACAATCCCGACTTGACGTCATTCTTCCAGGTGATGCGGAAGAGGTTGAACGGATTGACATCCCACAGTCCGACCTTCGGAAGTTTCTTCAGGACCGCTTGCGGTACCAGACTTGGGTCTCTCATCTGCGCGAAGGTAGGAATGACGATATTCCTCGCCCGGCACCGGGCGGCAGTTTTCTTAATGATGGAGGGATTGAGTTTGTGGATGATCTGCGACATGGTTGGTCTCCCATATGAGTTTATTAGAATTTTAATATCGCGTTCGTACATTCATCCGCCTGGCGAGCAGGTTGCCAGAGGCTGCGGCTACTTTCCATTGAGCACGTTCGCCGCCTTGATCGCATCCGCCATCTGTACGAAACCGGTGCCGGGGCGGGGATTGACGGAGATTGCCGTTCGGATTAAACGCTGATCGTAGGGAATGCCGACTTGTGCACCACGGTTCGATGAAAGACGCTAGGAATGCGGTTCTGGCAATTATTTGACTCGTCGGCAGAGGCTCTACTCAGGGTGACGATGTGTCAGTGATCAGCCAATCGTCTCGTCTGGATTTTCCTCTTTGGCATTTCAGTCGCCCAATCTCAAACGTCAAGGCGGTGAACTATATCAAATTTCTTGAGGGGACATAAACCTAAAACTCTAATTCGCCACAAGGTGAAGGAGTCCCCACCGGTATTCGCGCCTCCCAGGCCGGGTTCAAGAGTAATGCCCCCTCCGTCCAGTGTTGCTCCCTCCGTACCATCCTCGGCGGCGGGCTACCGCATAGTCTGATTGGAGAACCGAGCGGCGTCTGGGCAGCGGAATTCCAGGGGAAAGGGGAACACCGTAACAGCGTCAAGGTGTTGCAGGAATGCGGATATGTTTGGATGGCCCGCCCATTCAGGCCGGAGAAAAACAGTTCTGAGCCCGAACGTTCACCGGTTCCCCGACCGGATGTAATCATCTGTCCCGTTCACCCAGTCCCGTCGAACCGGGCTGAAGATATCGAGGTCGATGGTATCCTCCAACGCCTTGGCCGCATGAGGGACGTTGGAAGGGATGACCATGGACTCCCCCTTCCGGAGCACGATTGTTTGGTTGTTGATCTCAAATTCCAGGGCGCCGTCAAGGATGGAGGTGATTTGCTCGCTCTCGTGGGAATGCCGCGGCACGATGCATCCCTTCTTGAGTCGCACGATGGCCACGGTCAGGCGTTCGCTCGAAAGCATCTGCCGGGTGAGCAGTGGGGTCAATTGCTCGACCTCGATATCGATCCACTTCTTAATTTTGATGTCCATAGGATGAACTTAGATCTCCTTGGGAG
>JBAVHJ010000250.1:0-4437 GCA_049685715.1 Terriglobia bacterium
CATCAAGGTACGGGAACCTCTTAATATCCAGTTCCGGACTGAGATGTTTAATGTCTTCAACCACACGAATCCACTCGCGGTGAGCACCAACGTCACGGCGAGTAACTTCGGACAGATTACGACAACGCGCGATCCTCGGATCATCCAGTTCGGATTGAAGTTTAGTTTCTAGCTATTTCACAGGAGTAATGCAAGTACGCTTAAGGGCCTGGAGCGTTTGATCTCCAGGCCTTTTTTGTGGTTTGAACACGCCCGGTCCGAGTTTTGGGGCTGGTTCTTTGAACAGAAGTTGAAGTGGTTTCAAGAGTGCAGATGTTCCTCGCGACTTTCCCAATGGGTCGTTGTTAGACTTACCCTCCGATATACCGCCGGTTCTCTTGTGTGATATTCTGGGCGGCGTTCGATAGACCGCATCTCCTCATTAAAAGGCGTTGAATGGAGCAAGTCGCGGACAGGGTGTCGGTGATCGTCCCTTGTTTCAACGAGGGGGACCGGATCAGGAAGAATCTCTCCGAGATCTGCGATTTCCTGGCGGGCTTTGCACCGGATTTCGAGCTGATTGCGGTTGATGATGGGAGCTCCGATAACACCTACGCCGAGATTCAAGCGGCATCCGCTGTCTATCCATCCATCCACCCGGTTCATTACGATGAGAATGTGGGCAAAGGCTATGCGCTTCGGGAAGGGTTCGGGCGAGCGACTGGCCGATATGTTGTCTTTCTTGATGCCGATCTTGACTTACACCCCCGCCAAATTGCATCCTTCTTTGAGAAACTTCACCATGAAAATGCCGATGTTATCATCGGCAGCAAACGACATCCCCTGTCAAAGATCGATTACCCCTGGAGGAGGGTGTGGATCAGCCGTTTCTATAGCGTTTTTCACCGCCTGCTCTTTAATCTGCCTTTGCAGGATACCCAGACCGGACTAAAACTCTTCAAATACGAAGTCTTGGAAAACGTCTTTTCCAAAATCGTGTGCAAACGGTTTGCCTTTGATGTGGAATTGCTCGCCAACGCGCACCGGTTGGGATACCGGATTGTGGAGGCGCCGGTAGAACTCAGTTTCAGCCGGATTCTTCGCCTCGGACGGATTACGCTGGGGGATTTATGGAGAACAGGATGGGACACCCTGGCGATTTTTTATCGGATGCACCTGCTGAAGTACTATGACCGGACTCATCTCACTCCCTCGCAGTTTCCGGCAATTTCGATTGTCATCTCGGCGAGAGGGGACGAGAGAATGCTGAGTGGATGCGTTGAGCGGTGTCTGAATCAACAGTATCCTGCAAAATTCGAAGTCATCCTCGTGGCAAATCAGAAGGTGAGCTTTAAAAGAGAAGCCACGCTGAAGGTGATCGTGGCTGAGGATCCAAGGGTTTGCGCCCAGCGGAAACTGGGCAGAGAGCTGGCACAGTATGAGATCATCGCGTTTCTTGACGCCTCATCGGTCCCGGCTGGAAATTGGATGGCCCGCGCCGCTCGAAACTTTGGTGATCCCCGGATCGCTGCCGTCAGTGGGCCGCGTCTGAATTCTCCCAAGGCGGATTTGCCTCGTCAACCCGTCTGGAGATGGTTCGGGGCGCTGCTGGGCCGTGACTCCTTGCGGTACCGCTATATCTCGAGGACGACACGGTCGCGGCCACAAGGAATAGGGGAAAATCTTTTCGTTCGAAGGACAGTCGTCGATCAGATTGCTAAAGACTCCAGCACCCCGGAATGTCTCGATGGGGCAACCTTGGCTTGGACGATTACGAGGAAAATGAAACAAGTCATCGCCTACGATCCGGAGGTCGTGGTGTATCGATCTGCGGATTGACCGTCCAAGTAGTGACCTTATCCCGGAAGTGTTGTTTGTTTATTCGATGAGGCTCGCGTACGAACAAATCTTGATAATTGGATACAATAGGGGCAAAATAGGATTTTTTCCGCACCCGCCTCAAACGGGTCTGGTTGCCTGCTCGTGATTTTCAATCCGCTGTACCCAAGGAGCCCTGATGAACAAGGACGAGATTATTCTGGCCCAAAAAGAGTTCATTTTCCCGGCCGTCTTTACTTACTACCAAAAACCACTAGTGGTCGATCACGCCAAAGCACAGTTCGTATATGACATCGACGGCAAGCAATATCTCGATTTCTTTGGCGGCATTGTCACCGTCAGCGTAGGACACTGCAATGAGCAGGTCAATGCCAAGGTTCACCGGCAGATTGACAAATTGCAGCACGTCTCGACCGTGTTCGCCAATGAGCCGCAAGTGGCCCTGGCGAAGAGGCTGGCAGAGATAACCCCTAACCGGAAGCTCACCAAGACATTCTTTACGAACAGTGGCACCGAGGCCAACGAGACCGCCATCGTTACGGCGCGCTGTGCAACGGGGAACTCGGACGTTATTGCATTGCGCCACTCCTACCACGGACGGTCGGCTTTAGCGATGACCCTTACGGCGCACGCTTCCTGGAAACTTGGCGGCGTCATGAATCCGGGCATTGTCCACGCGGTGAACGCCTATTGTTACCGCTGCCCGTTTGGGTTGACCTATCCGAGTTGTGAAGTGAAGTGCGCTCAAGACATGGAAGAGACCATCCGAACAACCACCTCGGGGAAGATCGCCGCCTTCATTGCTGAGCCCATTCAGGGGGTGGGAGGGTTTATCACTCCCCCGAAAGAGTATTTCAAAATCGCAACGGACATCGTCCGGAAGTATGGTGGCTTGTTCATCAGCGACGAGGTCCAGACCGCCTGGGGACGAACCGGGGGCAAATGGTTTGGCATTGAGCACTGGGGCGTTGAGCCCGACATCATCACCAGCGCCAAAGGCTTGGGCAATGGAGCCCCTGTGGGAGTGACCATTGCAAGGCCCGAGATTGCGGACTCCCTCAAAGGTCTGACGATATCGACGTTTGGAGGAAATCCAATCACCATGACCCAGGCCAAGGCGGTGTTGGATTTCATTGAGGAGAACAAATTGAAAGAGAACTGCACGGTCGTCGGTGCTTACCTCCGCGACAAGTTGCTCGAGCTACAGAAGAAATACCCGCTCATCGGCGAGGTGCGAGGGATGGGATTGCTTCAAGGGCTCGAGCTGGTGCGCGATCCCAAGACCAAGGAACCGGCGACAAAAGAAATCGCTGCCTTGATGGAGCGGACGCGTGAGAATGGCATCCTGGTCGGGAAGGGTGGTCTTTATGGGAACGCATTGCGGATCTCTCCCCCCATGAATATTGGAAAATCGGACGTGGACGATTTCATCAAGGCCCTGGACAAGAGTTTCTCGGAAGTTTAAAGATTTAGGTAAGATTTTTAACCGCGGAGGCGCAGAGGCACAGGGAGGAAATTGGGGGGCGTGGAGTTCGTCAATGCATAACCTCCCACAGTGTCCTCTGCCTTTGCTTTTGACTTCTCACCATGACCAAATCAACTGTTGCGCTCACTACGTACAAGAATTTTATCAGCGGACAATGGGTCGAATCCCGTTCATCGCGCCGCGTCCCCAACGTCAATCCTGCAAACACCGAAGAAATCCTCGGCGAGATCGTCTTATCAACCCGCGAGGAGGCTCGGCTGGCTGTTGAGGCGGCTGAGAAGGCGCTGGAAGGATGGCGGAATACGCCGGCGCCCATGCGCGGGGCCATCGTGATGAAAGCGGCCCAGCTCATGGCGGCTCGCAAGAACGAGCTCGCCCGTGCGCTCACCCTGGAGGAAGGCAAAACCGTCTCTGAATCACTGGGGGAGCTTGCCCGGGGCATCAACTGCGTGGAATTTGCCGCTGCCGAAGGGCGTCGTCTCAAGGGTGAGACCATTCCCTCGGAACTCCCCAGCAACTTTTGTTACACCCTGCGTCAGCCCATCGGCGTGGTGGCCTGCATCACCCCGTGGAATTTTCCCATTTGCATTCCCGCCTGGAAGATCGCGCCGGCGCTGGTGTGCGGCAATACGATCGTCTTTAAGCCGGCCACGCTGACCCCTTGGACGGCGTCGCTAATTACCGGGATTTTTGCTGAGGCCGGCCTTCCCCCTGGGGTCCTGAATCTGGTCTTGGGGAGTGGTGGGGAAGTGGGTGAAGAGCTGGTCAATAACGAAAAGGTTCGCGCCCTCTCTTTTACGGGTTCGAATGACATCGGCGGCCGACTCTACAATCAGGGGGCGGCGCGGGGGATTAAATGCCAGTGCGAGATGGGAGGCAAGAATCCCATTGTGGTCCTCGAAGACGCCGACCTGCCCCTGGCCGTGGAGTCCACTGTGACGGGGGCCTTTGGCTCGACCGGGCAGCGATGCACAGCCACGTCCCGGGCCATCGTCGTTGAAAAGATCGCCGACACATTCGTCGAGCGGCTGGTTGACCGAACGAAGAAAGTGACGGTAGGCAACGGATTGGAGTCTGGAATTGCCATGGGGCCTTGTGTCGATAAGAGCCAAATGGAGACGGTGCTCAAATAC
>JBAVHJ010000251.1:0-4273 GCA_049685715.1 Terriglobia bacterium
ACTTAGTGCCATTCGGGACTGTCCCGAATTTCAGAATTGAGAATGAGAATCAAGGGGCAATGACGTTTGGTTTTTGTTTGGAATTTGTCCGCCGCAGGCGGATTGGGATTTGGACTTTATTTGTGAAAGAGACGTGGGGGTCATGTCTAAATTTTGAATCAGGATCGTTTCGGATGTGAAAAATTGAAAATTTATGCTTGACTCTCAAAAACCTGTCGAATCCCCCCAACAGCAGTTGGGGGATTCTTCAGGTTCAGCCTACCGACGCGCAAGACCTAACATTCAAATCCCCCCACCGGGAGGTGGGGGATAGTTCACATCCGGCCTCTTGCTGAAGTGAAGGGGACTGACACCTTTTTCGCTATCAATTCGATGCCCTCATAAATGCAGGTGACTGTTCCCGCTTGATCGAGACGATTCAACGAGCGCGCGCGTCGGGCTGGAGAGGCAGGATTTGAATCATCCCCCGACTTCCGTCAGGGGGATTGAGAGGGAATAAGTGGCAAGGGCCAGTAGGCAGAATCTGAATGATCCCCCGACTTCCGTCGGGGGAATTTTTCCTAAGACGACATGGGGGTCTAAATTTTGAATTGGGATCGTTTCGGATGTGAAAAATTGAAAATTTATACCTGACCCTCAAAAATTCCAATTTGACCGTCAGGAGTCTAATACAGTTTAATACCTAGAGGGGCGACTGGCTTAGCGATGCAACTCATCGAGCATCTTGAGGCGACGCGCGGCGAAACGCTGAGATTCTTCACTCTCGGCGCGGCGGACCTTGCGCGGACCTACGCGCCGGGTAAGTGGTCCATCCGGTTCATCCTCCATCACCTGGCGGACAGCGAAACGGTGCTCTTCGACCGAATACGACGGGTCCTCAGTGAACCGCGCCCTCTGCTTTGGGTGTTTGATCAGGATGCGTAGGCCAAGGGACTGGACTACTCTCAGGTGTCGCTCGATCTCTCTCGCCAGGTGTACGAATCGGTTAGGAATGCGATCATTTACTATGCCGGACTACACTACGAGAGGCATGGGCACCTGGAGTTTGTGCACAGCGTGACCGGCGTGCGGACCTTGAGAGACGAATTCGATAAGGCCGCTTCTCACAATGCGCACCACTTAAGCCAAATCAGGGCGGCACTCTCTGGCGCTTCCTGGCCAGCCGCCTGAAAGGGAACGGGTGCGTCTTGCTTGCGGCTGCCGCACACTCCGATAGATCGGGGTGTGCGCCACCCGCCCCGCAGCTTAAACGCAATCCGTTCGGCATAAAGGAAATCAAGATGAATGTGAAGTTGGTCGTTATCGCAGCATTGGTAATCGCGTCATCGGCTGTCGTGCTTGCGGACGAAGAAGCTGGGAACCGCCCCGTCGTCAGGTCGTCGGAATACGGGAGCATGTATGCTAAGAGCGTGCCAAAGGAAAGCTATGGGCAGAAGGGGAAGACCAGCGTGTTCAGGGTGGGCCCAGATCGTGACACCTTGATTTGTGAGTACGAATGGTACGCAAACACAATCTATATCGGAGGAGCTGGCGAAGACACGCTGATTCGCTTTGGCCCTTGGCAGCGAGGACGAAAACCACAAAAGGAGCATCTCGCCCTTGGGATATACCGCAACGGAAAGACCATTAGAGAATATTCCACGGCGGAAATGGAGAAGTTAGGGAGCGGTGTTTTCGTGAGCGTTTCTCACTACACCACCTTTCAGCGGCACCTTGGTTTCCGATGGCTCAAAGGAAACAGGTACGTATATGAAGTCGAAGGAGCAAGCGGAAAGGTCTTCACCATTGAATTGGAAACTGGATCACTCACGGAAAAAACTGCCGAACCATAGGCTTGAGGCGACTGGTGCCTAACGCGCGCTAGCGCCTCAGCATTAACGTTAGGCCGCACCAGGAGATCATCAAAATGGACAAATCAACTGAAGGCCAAGGCCACACTTTCTTTCGCATCGGCGTGGGCGTCCTTGTTATTGGTATCGGATTGACTCTAATGCCCTTTTACCACACTTCCAAGTACGTCCATTTTCTGTTCGGCTTATGTTTTGGAATTTCCCTTCCCATACTCATTGTGTGGCTGTTCCGCATTAAACGAGACAGAGCTTCCTAAGCCAGCAATTTCGCGAGCGGCTCTCCATGGTGCGCCTTCCATCCCGCCGCCAGATAGTACGCCGCGGCGGGTGCCTGCGTTTTCCATCAAAAACCTTCCTTCGCCGAGGCGTCACAGCCCCCTTTACGGGGGCGCAGGACCTTTAGCCCAGGGCGCTAGCCCTGGGTAACCAATCCCCCAAGAATGAAGAGCCTCGTTAGGGGCGCCAGAAAATCCGAAGTTCAATCCACAACTCTCGCAAATCTTTCGCCCCTGGCGGGGCTCCGATTCTGTTGGATCCGTTCATACCCACGGCTTCGCCGTGGGCTAAAGATCCAGCGCCCCGGACGGGGCTGAAGAACGGCACTGGGTCCCTCCATACCTGTCCGGGTGCCGCAGGCATGCGCTCTTTGCATGCTGGCGTTAATTCTTCTCTCTTTTAGAGGATTCATCTTGAGGCGAGAGCATTTCGACTCCTCACCGCAACCGTCGCAAAGAACACGATGTATGCGCCACCCGCACGTCCACCGCACACCTCGCAAAAACGCCATGTATGCGCCACCCGTCGCGATATGTGCGCCACCCATCCCACCTGTCCTAAGCCAGCAATTTCGCGAGGGGCTCCCAATAGTGAGCTTTCCATCCCGCCGCGAGGTGTTCCGCCTCGCCCTTGGGGAAGCCGGTATGGTCAAAAACGATCTTGGTCCCGGCGCCTTGTTCCACAAGCTCGAACTTCGCAATCGAGTAGACGCCTGGATTCCAGCTGCCCGCCCGCCACGCCTGGACGATTCGCTCGTTGGGAACGAGTTCGATGTGCCGTCCCGTGATATACCCGCCGAAGAGTGCGAACGCGCCTCCCGCTTCACGACTGATCTCGGTGGGCTTGACTGCCGCAGGCATGGACTTCATGACTCCACTGAGCTGGATGACCTTGTCGAACTGCTGGGTGGTGGTGAGGGCTTCGTAGACGCGCTTCCGGTTCGCTTTGAAAACAGGCTCCTGGTGAATGGATTCCGCCGTACGAGAAATCTCCTCCGCAGCTTCGGCCCAGGCTGCCGTTGAGCCCAGCGCCAGTCCACCGAATGCCATCGCCACACTGACGATCGCTTGCCGCCGCGTGGACCCCAGGGACAGCACTTTCCGATTCGTTCTTTCGCTCATCATTAGTCCTCCCGAATTGTCGTGTTCAAACGTCCCCGCATAAAAGCACCGCATTAAAATATGTTCAAGATAATATTTTTCTGGCAGGTCAACCGCCTTCGAGGCATACTTCAGCACCCCAAAAAACAAGGAGGTCTCATGCCTTACCCCGCAGGTCATCGCGGCCCTAGCCATCGGAGGCATGGTCGTGGCCCGGACCCTGGTCGACCGCGGTCTTGCGGATGAACTGCGCGCCGCCTGCACGGCTGTCGCCCTCAATCTTGGCGGCTGGAACAAGAAAAGCACATCCAAAAACGGAAGATCCAAGCGATCCCAACGGTTCCGCGTCGCAGCACCCTAGGTGCACCGGACGCGATGCAGGGAGCCGGAGAAGTGGGCCACCTCGTTGCTTTGCCGGGGGTGCCGCAGGCATGAGTTTTTTCATGCCTGCGAACGATGGCGCTCGATGATGGGAGGTTTTTGATGGGAAGCGCAGGCATGTAAAGAGCACATGCCTGCGGCACCCCGGGCCTTGTCATCCGGCGCTGTAAGTGCATTTATCCCGATTCATGGCCCTTGTCGGGTTTCAGATCGGCCGTGAACGGCCGACCTTCGGTCCAAACCAACCCCGATGAATCGGGGTGAGAAGATTTCTATTTGGGCGGTTCCCCGCCGGTAAACCGGCGGGCTGTACGCAACCAAGCCCGCTGAAGCGGGCTACGACCGCGGCTTGGTACGGCGTTTCCCTTGGTTCGGCGCTCGACCTCCTCCCGTTCTAGCAATGTTTGCCTTTGTTCAGGGTTCCTTCTGCTTTGGTTGCAGCAGCGTTCTCCCAGCACCGGTTCCATCCTGGGTGAGACCAAATTGACTTGGAAAAATGAAAACGGGATGTTGACTCGATCCAATCGTCGGGGTGCCGCAGGCATGGGGTTTTTCATGCCTGCGAACGATGGCGCTCGATGATGGGAGGTTTTTGATGGGAAACGCAGGCATGCAAAGAGCGCATGCCTGCGGCACCCCGGGGCTCGCATCAAGGCGCAGTTATCC
>JBAVHJ010000252.1:0-3742 GCA_049685715.1 Terriglobia bacterium
GCCTCCGCCCATCTCGCCGCCGGCTGGCCGTCGCATCCCTGCTGGGCGTGCGGCTGCTTCGGCCGCGGCTGCCGCTTCTTCGTCATCGATCCCACGGTCAAAAGTGTTCTTTTCTTCAGGAGTCAGCGCCACGCTGAAGAGTTGATTTCTCGATTCGGCGGCGCCTCCGATATTGCCGGCGTCCATCCCCGACAAGTAAACAATCTTCTTTCCGTCGGGCGTCCACACCGCATTGGCATCACTGTAAGTGGTCTCGTCGGTGAGGCGATGTTCCGCGCCGCCTTCGGAAGAAATCATGACGATGTGAGGCAGCAACGTATCCAGAACCTTTGTAAACGAAATCCACTTCCCGTCGGGAGAGAACTGCGGATTGCCAATGGCTCCGCCTCCAAACCCCGTCACGGGACTCGTAGCCAGCACATCGGTCTTCGCGGTTTCGAGGGTGTACTTGTAGAGCTTGTGGTCAGTGGTGGTATAGATCAATGACTTCGAATCCGGCGCCCACTGGATCTGAAGCTTTTGGGAGTCGCTCGTGGACACCTGCTTCCAATCTTTCTCGGCCGCGCGGGGGCGGCACATCCACACCTCATCGCGTCCCGACTTGTCGCTCACAAAGGCGATCCACTTGCCGTCGGGTGACCATTGAGGGCCGGTCTCGCGTGAGGAACTCTCCGTAATGCGCGTGACGTCGCCGCGATCGGTGGCAATCGAAAACAGCTCACCATGGGCGGAGATGACGGCGCGCTTGGTGGAGGGAGAGAGATCAAAGCTGTCGGCCTCGTTCGTGATGGTGAGGGTTTCGAGGTTGTTCTCTTTGTCGTCCGAATTAAGATTCAGTTTGATCTCCGAAGTCTTGCCGCTGGCGGTCTCGAGTTTCCAGATCCCGAAATTGTCTTCATAGACGATGACCTTGCCATCACTCGAAATCGAAGGCCAGAACAGGGAGCCGTCCTTGTGGTGGGTGATCTGGTCCGGCTTGCCGCCGTTATCGGAGACTTTCCAAATGTTGTTGACGCTTTTCAGGGCCTCCTTGGACCCGGCCTTGGCCACCACTTCGCGATCGGACACAAAGTAGATATCGCCGCTGTTGCCGTACATCGGCCAGAAGTTATTGGGCTTTTCGTTATCGGGAGTGGTGTCGTCGAGGAGGCGTTTGAAGGTCTTCTTCTGTGTATCCATCACCCAGAGATCGGCGGAATAGCTGCCTCGGTAATGTTTTCTCCACCACACCATGGGATGGCGGTTGAAGGCAAATCGGGTTCCATCGGGAGAGTAGCTGCCCCAGTAGCCCCAATCGGTGTCGAGGCGGGTCTCCAGGCCGCCTGCGATGGGAACCTCCCACAGGCTGACGGTTCCGGGATAGACGATTTTTTCGCCGCCCCGGACCGAATTGAAAATCACTCGCTGGCTGTCGCGCGTCCATCCGACCACGATGTCGGCGGCCGTGTTGAAGGTGAGTTGTTTGGCCTCGCCTCCCTCGGACGGGATGATAAACACGTCGTAGTTGCCGTAGCGGTCGGAGGAAAAGGCGATCCACTTGCCGTCCGGAGAGAAACGCGGATAGATGTCGCGGGCCTTGTGGACGGTGAGGCGGATGGGGTTGTTGCCCGTTTCATCGGCTACCCAGATGTCTCCCAGGTAGCTGAACGCGATTTTTCCGTTGTGATAGTCCGGATGGCGAGCCAGCTTCACTTCTTTGGCCAGGACGAACGAAGCCATGGCACACAGGCAAATCGCCGCGAGAGTGATTTTGCGAATCATGAGGCGTCTCCTTCAGAGAGTGTCGATTATGGATAGCGTTTGGATGAAACTACAGGACTGCCGCAACCAACCCACAGAATGGTAGAAAGCTGAGATCAAATTACAGGACGTTGAACAATTAAGAACGGTTACGCAAATGGACAGCATGGATCGACGCGTGATCCCGGTTTATCGGTCCAGCGCGGGGCAAAGGTTGCAATTGTCTCATTCGGAGCTAAGGGTGAGTTTGCTCAGATCCAATCCCCCGGGGGATGGCATATTCGTAGCTCAAATTCAATCCCCCATGTGGGGATGGTAGAGTCGTAGCCTGAGGGAAGCGTCGATTAAATGGTTCGAGTCCACCTTGGCAAACCAATCGGAAGGGGCGTTCGAGTCCGCCCTGGCGGACGTAATAGTCGTAGTCCGCCATGGCGGACGTCAGCCTCAGGGATGGGAGAGGCGAGAAAAACCAAGCCCCCTTTAGGGGGGCGACATAGACCCACATGTGAGCACCCCCATCAGCGCGTCCAGGATGAGCCCGGAATCCGTTTGCATCGATGGAATCCCTGGGGGCCTCCAACAATCCAATCCCCCTCCGGGGGGATGGCAGAGTCGTAGCCTGAGGCGCCAGCCTCAGGCATGGGAGAGGCGAGAAAAACCAAGCCCCCTTTAGGGGGCGACATAGGCCTTCAACCCTGGTTACAAATTTCAATCAGGGTTATAATCTGTTTGGCTTCTTCCCCCCAAAAATACATCCCCCGACCCGAGGTCCCGCATGGCTACCAGTTTCACGTTCCTCCGTTTTCACGTGCTCTTCAGCACCAAAAACCGAATGAAATGGATCACGGAAGATTGGGAAAAGGAGCTCTATTCCTACCTGGCTGGCATCCTTCATGCCGAACGTGGGCGCCTCCTGGAGGGGAATGGAGCGAACGATCACGTCCATCTTCTTCTGGCAATCAGGGCTGACCAATCGATCGCGGAGATCATGAGAACACTGAAATCCAATTCTTCCGGATGGATTCACAAACGGTGGAGGGATCGGGCGCGGTTCGAATGGCAACGTGGATATTTCGCAGCCACCGTAAGCCAGTCCCAGGTGGAACGAGTGAGGAAATACATTAGAAGTCAAAAGGAGTATCACCGGCGGGTCAGTTTTCAGGAGGAGTTTGTTAGATTATTGAAAGCGCACGGAATTGAATATGATGAGCGCTATATTTGGAAATGATGAATGTGAGGTTTCTATTTCGTCCGCCAAAACGGACTCGAACCTTCCGACGGACACACTCCTGAGGCTGACGCCTCGGGCTACGATTATTTCATCCGCCGCAGGCGGATTGGATTGCTGCGTGACCATCTGCCGCAGGGCCATGTCAAATGGATTGGCGAAGGGGATGGAATTCGTGGGGCAGACGCCCTCGTCTGCCATCGAGAAAACTGCACGACATGCAATGAGGCAGACCCCGAATTCTGGCCCTCTTGTGGGTCTATGTCGCCCCTTAAAGGGGGCTCGGATTTCTTCCCGATGACTCTTTCCTGAGGCTGACGCCTCAGGCTACGATTATTTCATCCGCACAGGGCGGACTCGAATCATTCAACCGACTCTTTCCTGAGGCTGACGCCTCAGGCTACGATTATTTCGTCCGCACAGGGCGGACTCGAATCATTCAACCGACCCTTTCCTGAGGCTGACGCCTCAGGCTACGATTATTTCGTCCGCACGAGGCGGACTCAAACCACCCTTTCGATACTCCCCTGGCGCTCGCACCTCAGACTACGATTATGCCATCCCCCAAGGGGGGATTGGATTCCTCTTTGCCAGACCGGTTCCTGGGGCTGACGTCCGCCATGGCGGACTACGATTATGCCATCCCCCAAGGGGGGATTGGATTGCTCCGTGACCATCTGCCGCAGGGCCATGTCAAATGGATTGGCGGGGGGATGAATTTCGTGGGGCAGACGTCCTCGTCTGCCCTCGAGAAAACTGCATGCCATGCAAAGA
>JBAVHJ010000253.1:0-2876 GCA_049685715.1 Terriglobia bacterium
GTTCGGAACGTGGAGGGGTAAAGTTTACCTTGCACATCCGGAATGATAAGGACAAATTGATTCCGCTGAACTTTGACAACGATCAGTCCTTCGACTTCATCATCACCTCGGACACCGCTGACCAGCCCTTGTGGCGCTGGTCAGCGCGCCATTCCTTCGCCAAGGTCAAACGCAGTATTGGCCTGCGCCCCGGAGAATCTCTGGAGTATTCGGGCGAATGGAATGGATTGGATGCCGATCACCGGCCGGTCCCCGCGGGAAAGTACCGCGTCATCGCCATCGTCACCAGCACCCCCGAATGGCGCACTCCTCCGGCCGAGTTTAATTTCACGCCGGCGCAAAACCCCTGAAAGCCTCTATTGATCTTATCTTGCCTTACTCTGATGATTGAACACAGGGGAATCCAATTTACTCGCGTGGACGACCGTTTTCATTCTTATGAGCGCTTCCCCAAAACCCTCTAGTCAAGCGGCTCGCAATGCGATTCTCCTGCAGGGCGCGTGAACACGCTGTTTCCTGGAGTGATAGCCATCGTACCATTGGCCTGCAAAGGAGGCCTCGTCAAGGCCACGTTCACGCGGCCTCCCCGCAGGGCAATTAGGCCAGCCGTTTACGGCTGGTCTGTGATCCATCTCCCTCAGGACCGCCCGTTTTAACGGGCTTCTCATCTTTGTTTAAGGCCTCAGCTCGCTCTAGTCGCTCATGAGTAGATCCACGACCATGATGTTCTTTTTGATTTTTGACATAACTGATAACCCAAGGCAAATCGCGTGTTCCAAAGCTTACAACCCCATAGCCAGCTTGCCAATCAAGCCATTTGCGTTTGGTAATTTCATGATTGATGTAATACGCACTAGCTCCTTTCAAGTCTCCAATCCAGTCACTGATTAACAACGTCGGTGGAACGGTGACAACTAAATGAACATGATCCTCAGTCCCGCCAAAAGAATGAAAAAAGATCCCTGGTGACTGGAGAATTCGGTGCTGAATAAAGTGGTAAACGCGACCTTCGATCTTCCCAGTGAGCAATCTTGCATTCTGTTTAGTATGCCAGACAATATGCAAATTAATTTCCGAATAAACATTTCGCGGCATTTATAGCCCTCCTTGTCTAGACCTCTGGCCAGAAGGCCGTTAAAACGGCCTCGGGCGGGGATTGTTCTATCTGACCAGCCGTAAACGGCTGGCCTAATTGCCCTTTGGGGAACCCGCTGAACGCGGTCAAGCAACCACTCTTCAAAAGAGAATTAAGCCTCTGTTCCGATTTTCCCGGGGAGAGACATTCGCCTGCCCCATCGTAGCTCTCCCCGCGAAGAGAATCTGATGATATGAGAGCTGTCTCCATTCTGAATCATGGTGGTGCCCTCATGGGATATGATCATGCGTATGAGTAGGAGCCTTCATTGCCTGAATTGGTCGCTCCTTTCTATTGGACTTTGGCGCCTCCTTTGCGACTTTGGCCCCTCCTCTGCGCTCTTTGCGGTTTGATTCGTTTCTCGCTTCTCAAAAATCTACCCGGAGCGACAGTTGAATCACTCTTGGCCGTTTGGCAGCCCGAGGTTGCAGGAAATCGCTGTCTGTGATGTCCACAAACCCATTCACGAAGAAAACGACATTGTTGAACACGTTAAAAATCTCTACTTGCGGACGAACTTTCACATGCTCCCCGATTCGAAAATTACGTGACAACGCCAGATCGATGCGATGCTGCGCCGGGCCCACCCCGACGTTTCGCCCCAAGGTTCCACTCGTTCCAATGGTGGCAAGCGCGAAGAAAAGATCCGGGTCCAATGGGGCCACCTCACCCGGCTTCGGCGACAAGGTGGGGCGATAACCCAGCGGCTGGATCAGATTGGGACGGTCTGTAGCGCGGTCGCTTAGATTGCGGTCACTGCCGCCGTTGCCGATGGTGAAGGGACGCCCCGAGCCGAACGTTAAGACAGGGACCGCAACGATTCTTATCTTTGGGATCTCGAATGCCCCTTGAAACACAAAACGGTGCCTCTGATCCGTGTTACCCAGGGACCTTTCCGCCTGGAGGTTGAATTCGTCCTGGGGAGTGGCGGTGTTGATAAATGTGTCTTCAAAAAGCTTGGAGAGAGTGTAAGACGACCGAAAGGACACCCCCTGACTGCTCCGCCGTGTCAGTGCCACAGTAAAGGCGTTATAGGTCGAAGAACCGGAGGATTCAAGTTGGTCGATGCCATAGAGGGAGGGATCGGGTCGCAATGGCCGCACGGCTTGGAACAACAAGCGCACAAAGCGAGTGGTGGAAGATCCGGAGATGAGGGAGGGCGCATTCAAGCCGAGTAGCAGAGGGGTTTGGATGACACCTCCGTTGGGTGCCGGGACCGTCGTGTTGGTACCCAGATCAAATCGGACGTTGGAGTAAACCGTGTTGTCCATGGACAGGGCGAAGCTTCTGCTCAACAAGTAGTTCAGCAATCCGCCCGCGGGTGGGATGGGAGCGTTGATGTTGTGGTCGCGCCAGAGTTTCACCCCTCGATTGAACTGGTAGGAGGTCTCTAGGACAAGGCCGCGACGGATCTCCCGTTCCACGCCAAAGGACGTCTGCTCCGCATAGGGGATCCGCAGATTGGGTGAAATACGCCGCGTGTCATCGGCGGGTGATGCGATTGAAAATATCTCGGCCGAATTGGGGAGGATCCTGGGAAAAAGATTGGAGAGGAAACTGCCCGCCTCGCTGGCGGATAGGTCAGGGAAGACCCTCCTTACATCGTCCGCCGTGCGGAGGTCCAGATAACGGAGACCGCTCTTCCCAGCAAATTCGCCAAAAGTTCGCAACAGGACCCGGTTGTAAAAGATTCCAAAACCAGCGCGAACCAGGGTCTTGCCGGACTTGAAGGGATCCCAGG
>JBAVHJ010000254.1:0-2000 GCA_049685715.1 Terriglobia bacterium
GCCAACGGCAGTGAGCGGGACACCGCGATCCTGCCTGAGGATGGGAGGATTCGAAAACGTTCCAGCGGTTTTTGTTCCGGTTGACCGCCGCCGGCCAACCGGCAACTGTTCTTTAATGAGAAGTGGAGACACTCCGATCTGCCGGGGTGCTTTGTGAGAGTAAGAGAACCCAGGTCTGCTGTTTCTTGCCTTCATCATTCGCAAATTCATATTTGCGGATTAATCCCTCGCACTCCCCCCTCGATCTCAAATCAGGAGGCGAATTAATAATACAGGAGCGCTTTATGCCTATGTTGACTGTTGAACAAGCCCCCAGTCGGCTGAAAGAACTTTCCAAGGATTTCCTCTACTGGGAAAAAACGAAGGACTGCATTGATAATTTTCTCGACCTCATCATCAATTACCGCCAGAGCGGCCATCCGGGAGGTTCCCGGTCCAAGGTCCATGCCATGGTCACCACTCTGCTGAGTGGGTTCATGCGGTGGGACATCCGTCATCCCGAAAAAAAATTCGGCGACCGTTTCATCCTCAGCGGTGGACATACGGTTCCGCTTGTTTATTGCACGCTGAGCGTTTTGAATGAAGCGCTCCGCGCCAAGTACGAACGGACGCAGAACCCGGATTTTCTGGTTCCGCATCCCGAGAAGTTTCAGCTCACCTGGGAAGACTTGCAGGGCTTTCGCAGGAACAGGGGTCTGTCCGGGCACGCGGAAATGGAGGGAAAGACGCTCTTCCTCAAGTTTAACACCGGCCCCTCCGGGCACGGCATGACGGCGAGTGTGGGTGAAGCCTTTGCCCTGAAGCGGGCCGGGGCCGAAGGCGTAAAAGTAGTGCTCTTTGAGGGTGAGGGCGGCCTGACTCCCGGGGCCTCGCACGAATCAAAGAACTCCGCCTGGGGTCTGGGACTCGACAATCTCTACTTTCTCATCGATTGGAACGATTTTGGAATTGACGCACAGCCCATCAGTTCGGTCGTCTACGGCACTCCGGAAATATGGTTCAATTCATATGGCTGGCGCACCTTCGGTGCCGAGGATGGCACCGACTGGAATCAGCTCACCGAGGCCATTCTGGAAGCCCAGGGAGACAACCCCCGCAAGGTGCCGACGGCTATTTGGATGAAGACCCGCAAGGGGCGCGGCTATCTGATGTACGACAACAAATCCCACGGGACGCCCCATCCCTTGAATTCGGAAACCTTCTGGGAAACCAAGAAGGGATTCCAAGAAAAGTACAACGTGCGATTTGAAGGTTTCGGACAGCCGGCACCCCAGGATCCGGCGGAATTCCGCCGCCAGTTCAAGAGCAACCTGAAGGTTGTAGCGGACGTGATCCGGAGTGACGAATCGCTTGTCAACTATCTTGCGGACCGGCTCCTAGAACTGGGCGAGAGTGTCCCGGACACCATTCCGACGTTCCGTTTCGCCAACCGGAAGAACCCCCTGAGGGACCCCGTGCTCACCGATTTCAGGAATTATCCCAAGGAGCTATTTGCCAAAGGAGGAGCCAGGGAACCCAATCGGGCCGCGTTCGCCAAGTGGGGTTCGTGGGTCAATTCTTATTGCCGCCAGAAATACGATCGCCCTTTATTCATCGCCTGCTCCGCGGACCTCGCGGAGTCGACCAACATCGCCGGTTTCGCCAAGGATTTTGGTGAAATGAAGAACTACGGGCGCTATGCCCGAGACACGAATCCCGAGGGAGTGTTGCTGCCGCAGGAAATTACTGAAAACGTCAACGCTGGAATCATGGTGGGGGCCGCGAGCGTCAACTTTGCCGAGGATCCATTTCATGAATTTGACGGCTTTTTGGGAGCCTGCTCTACCTACGGCTCTTTCGTTTACCTCAAGTACGGGATGATGCGGCTGTTCAGCCAGATGGCCCAGGACGGCCAGTTGAAAATGGGCAAGGTGATTTGGGTCGCCGGACATTCCGGGCCCGAAACGGCTGACGATTCGAGAACGCATTTTGGCATCTTTGAGCCGGGTGTGACACAGCTC
>JBAVHJ010000255.1:0-3143 GCA_049685715.1 Terriglobia bacterium
CATGAAAATGTCGATAATATTCTGGGCATTGTCTTTGTCCGGGACTTGCTCGTGGAGCTTGAGAAGGGTGACCCCCATCGCCTGGTGAAGACGGTCGTGCGCCCCGTTCTCTTTGTGCCCGAGACCAAGCCTGTGGCCAATCTCCTGAGGGAATTGCAGAACGAGACGATCAAGATGGCGATTGTGATTGATGAATTTGGCGGTGTGGCCGGCCTGGTTACGATCGAAGACCTGGTGGAGGAGATCGTGGGTGAAATCCACGATGAAGACGAGGAACGAACCGAGGCGTTCGTTCGAATCAATGACGACAAGTATATCTTCTCCGGAAATCTCTCCATTGGCCGGGTCGAAGAGTTGTTAAACATGGAGATCAGCGACGAGGATTATTCCACGATCGCCGGATTCGTTGTCTCCAAGCTTGGTCGCGTTCCGCTACCCGGCGAACATCTCGACCTCGATGGGTTGCACGTCGACATCCTTGAATCCACGTCCAAGCAAATCCGAAAGCTGCGCGTGGAGAAGCAGCAGCAGCAAACCGCCTCCGAGTAATTCCCCATGCCAAAGTCGGGCTTCGTGGCCATCATTGGACGCCCCAACACGGGAAAGTCAACCCTGCTCAACCGCCTGGTGGGAGAGAAGGTGGCCATCGTCTCACCCGTGCCTCAAACAACGCGCAATCAAATCCGAGGAGTGTTCAATTGTCCCGAGGGCCAGATCGTCTTCATCGACACCCCCGGGATCCATAAGCCCTTCCACCGGATGAATCAGCGCATGATGAAGATGGTGTACGCAGCCCTGGAGGGCCTGGATCTTGTCCTCCTGATCGTGGACACCTCCGCGCCCTTCGGCGAAGGGGACCGCTTTGTCCTGAACCTCTTGCGTGAGAGGGGACTCCCCTCATTTCTTCTGCTCAACAAGATCGACTTGATCCAGAAGACCGCGCTACTTCCCTTGATGGGACGGTACTCGACCGAACTGAACTGGCTTGAAGTCATTCCTCTCAGCGCCCTGACCGGCGAGAATGTGAGTCTGCTTCTGGATCGCATCGTTGCCGTCTTAAAGGAGGGCCCCTGCTATTTTTCCCAGGACGAATACACGGACCAACCCGAACGTGCCCTCGCCGCAGAGTTTGTCAGGGAGAGAATCCTGTGTCACACGCGAGAGGAAGTCCCGCATTCCGTGGCGGTCGTCATTGAGAAATTTGAGGAGGGGCCGAGGCTGGTCCGGATTTATGCCGCCATCCTGGTGGAGCGCGACTCGCAGAAGGGTATCCTGATTGGCCAAAAAGGAAGGATGTTAAAGCAAATTGGGACGGAGGCGCGTATCGAGCTGGAGCGGCTGCTAAACACCAAGGTCTATCTGGAACTGTTTGTCAAAGTCAGGCCGAACTGGCGGGATGACGAAGCGGCTTTGGATGAAATCGGCATTACCAAAATCAACCCCTAAAGAGGGAAAAGGCACCATGACGACCATCAGCCCGGACACGCAGGTATCCAAGAAAGCTTCAGCGGCCGCCTTGCCGAGTCCCCGACACTCAGTGATTTCCCTCGGCACTGAGCGGATGGTCTCGCTGGATGTTTTCCGGGGCATCACTATAGCCGCCATGATCCTGGTCAACAACCCGGGGACATGGGGTTCAGTCTACGCTCCCCTGCGGCACGCCGAATGGAACGGCTGGACACCGACGGACTTGGTTTTCCCTTTTTTCCTGTTCATCGTCGGGGTCTCGATCACCCTTTCCTTTGCCCGGCGCATGGCCCGGGGCGAAACCCGCGCCGAACTTTTCAGACAGGTGGCCCGTCGGACCCTCATCATCTTCGCCCTGGGATTGTTCTTGAACGGCTTCCCCTATTTCAATCTTTCCCATATTCGAATCCCCGGAGTGCTCCAACGCATTGCGGTCTGCTACGGCCTTGCGGCAGTCATTTACCTGACCACAAAAATTCGCGGCCAGGTCATAGCCACGGTCACCCTGCTGGCGGGCTACTGGATTCTGATGACCGCGGTCCCGATCCCCGGGATCGGTCACAGTTCTCTGACAATACAGTCGAACCTCGCAGCTTACCTTGACAATGCCCTGCTTCATGGCCACATTTACCGGCCCACCTGGGATCCTGAGGGAATCCTGAGCACCCTGCCGGCTGTCGCGTCCGTGCTTCTCGGTATACTCACAGGTCACTGGCTGCGTCGGGCGAAGACACCGCTGTCTCGTCTGAGGGGCCTGCTGTTGGCCGGAGCCGCGGGAATTCTCGCCGGCCAATTCATGAGTTTCTGGTTTCCCATCAATAAGAATCTGTGGACCAGTTCTTATACGGTGTTTACGGCTGGGATGGGTTTGGTGCTGTTCGGGATCTGTTACTGGCTGGTCGATATGCAGGGGCGCCGTAAGTGGGTGACTCCTTTTGTGGTCTATGGGATGAATGCCATTGCGGTGTACGTTCTTTCCGGATTGACGGCGAAGGCGTCCGTCACTTGGAAAGTCACCCAGGCTGACGGCAGCAGGGTCCTGATTCAGACATTTCTCTATGCAAACTTTTTCGCTCCCCTGGCGTCGCCGGTCAATGCCTCCCTGATGTGGGCGCTGGCTTATGTGGTCTTCTGGTTGGGTGTGATGTGGGTGTTCTATTGGAGAAAGATCTTTATCAAAATCTGAGATCAAGGGAAAGCCTCGTGAACCTGCATCTCAGCGCGTGACCGTCGCCCAAATTTTGGAATCCGCTTGTCTCTTCCCACCCTTACAAATACTCCCACCGGCAGGTGGGGGATGGTTAAAATCCGACCTATCGAGAGGGCGGCAGCCTTTAACCTTCCCTACTGCCTACGCGGAGATTCGGATGAAACGCTCCCTATCACCGAATCCGTTGAGACGAATTAACGTGGACGATTGCTTTGGAGGCAGAGCCTGAATCATCCCCCGACTCCCGTCGAGGGGATTCAAGAGGAATGACACGGCGGCGCGAGTAGGCTGAATCTGAATGATCCCCCAACTGCCGTTGGGGGGATCGTCTTACAAGGTGGGGAGGAAAAGAGGACTGACACCTTTTTCGATACCGCTCGGATGCCCCCTTAGATGTAGGTGTCTGTCTCCACTTAATCCAGAGGGCTCGGAGTGCGAGGCGACGTTTCCCCTACCGGGCTTTCAT
>JBAVHJ010000256.1:0-2331 GCA_049685715.1 Terriglobia bacterium
GGCGGGAGCTCTGTCCCTTAAGGCCCTTCTGGGTTGATCTGACTCTTCTTCCATCGCTGACCCCACCTTGCTCTCCCGCGAAAGATGTGGGATGGGCCCGTTGACCCTGCTACCCTCGAATTTCCAACGATTACTCCCTTGACATTGCCGGCTCCGTTCAAGGATCATTATCGCGTTCGATCAACCAAAACTCTTGGGAATCAGGCCTGCCTTCTTCAATTCTATACGGCGGTCTCTTCTTTCAGCCCCGATGGGACTCGTGGCGGAATTGGAGTACGAACTTTGAAAGACGACCGATGGGGCTCGATGCAACCCGTTAACACCCGATGATGGATCCGGTAGTCCCGTAACTAACAGAGCTTTCATGGATGCTAGGCAACACACAAAACCATCTTGTTGTTTCTGGAGGAAAATATGAAACGAATGTTCACTCTCACCGCTTTTTCCCTGGCTCTCTTGATTTCCCTCGCGATCCCAGCCGCATCACAAACGCAACAATTCCGGGATTCCCATGAGCGCAAAGAGGCGATGAACCATTGCAAACACGAATACAAGGAGGCCATGGAGCGAGCGAAGCACAAGCGCGGACATGAGCGCCGGGAGGCCGTTGAGGAGGCCAAGAGGAATCGTGACCGGTGTATGAATGAAGCCCGCCGATAGTGAAGGTGTTGGACTCAACTCTTTTAAACGGTAGAGCACCTCTTCGGTGATTTGGGCTGGGATTTCAGAAAGCCGATTCTAACTGGCTGAAGGTCTCGTGTGCCCTCTCATTCGCGGGATTGCGCCTTGCTCCCTCTTCACTCACTTTCAACCGACTGTTGATAATTTAGAACTGGCCCTGCTATTACCGCTCTCTTTACCCCTCTCTTTCCATACGCAGGGCCTCTCTATTCATCTTTCAATTGGCCGTCTAGCGCCCGCAAATGAAAATAGAATGGACTTGACCCCGGGCCTTCCGATTTTCTCGCACAGGGGTTTGATTAAGGCATTCCGATTCGACGGTTGAAAGTTGTCCTCAACCGGCCACTCCGCCTTTTCCAACTTGACAGACTGGGTGGTACAGATTATATTCAACCTTTCGGTTGAATAATAGTGACGGACACGGGGGCGCTCTCCACCCTGGACCAGCGTTGATGCGCGGCCCCACGTAAAAGAAAGGAGCACAAAATGCCGGATATTCTCCATCGAGTTGGGATTCAAACCAAACCTCAAAAGGTTTTTGAAGCCATTGCCACCCTCGAGGGCCTTTCCCACTGGTGGATCACGGGAACCCGAGGAGACCCTAAACTCGGCGGTACCATTCACTTCATCCCTGATGGCGGAGGGTTCGATATGAAGGTCACAGAGTTGAAGCCCAATAAGTTAGTTAAGTGGAAATGCATCAAGGGACCGAAGGAATGGATGGGTACGGAAGTAGCTTTTCATTTGAAGGCTGAAGACGGCCAAACTATTGTTCTTTTCAGCCATGCCAACTGGAAGGAACCCGTGGAGTTCATGCACCATTGCAGCACCAAGTGGGCTACCTTCCTTCTAAGCTTGAAGAACTGGTTGGAAAGAGGTGAGGGTCGACCTTTTCCCTATGACATGAAGATCCACGTCGGCGATTGAAAGAAGATTCGGGGTGAATGGATGCACTCAGTCAGGTGCCTCCCCGCTGAGAGTCGCTGAGGACCATCCTTTACGGGCGCGGCCTGCCACGACAGACGAAGCGTTGACAAAGACGATGACACTCATCACACTCTTTGAGACACGGGCCGCCAAAGTGTTTTCGCTGCTCACTGGCAATGCTGTCTTGTCCCAATCGCCGGCAAGCGCTATGAAACGAGGCCGAACTCGGTTGTTGTTTCTGAATCAATCTCGATTTGAAAAGAGCTCTCCTTCTTTGAAAGGACCCCACATGCGTGCTTGGCCGTCCGCCCTTCTCCTCGCAACCTTAGCCTCCGCAGGGTGCGGCACCCACCCCATGGTGTCCGGCGATCCGCAATCCCTGACCCCGGCGCGCGCCGCCGCGGTCGAGGACGGGGTGCGAGTCTTCATGCGGGCCGTCGCTCACGACGTCACGCAGGTTGGCCCCGCAGCCTGGCGACGGCACTTTGCCGACAGCCCTTCGTTTTTTATGGCTTCTGAGGGTCGCCTGGTGTTCCCGAACAGCGCAGCGGCGACGGCGGCAATTCAGGATCTCACCCACACGATCAAGCAGATCGAGCTGAACTGGGGTGAAGATTTGCGGGTCGATCCGCTCACGCCGGATCTTGCTGTCGTGGCGGCTTCCTACCACGAGGTCCTCGTGAACACCGCAGGGCGTCGCGTGGAGGAGACCGGGTTCTTTAC
>JBAVHJ010000257.1:0-4474 GCA_049685715.1 Terriglobia bacterium
AGCCAGAATCTGAACTACGAGACCATGATCGCCGCCGTCAAGGTGGACGACCCGCAAAAACTGGCGGATACCATTGCGGCCAACCTCTCCATTCCCATCGAAGAGAAACAACAATTGCTGGAAATCCCCAATCCCATCGATTGTTTGAACCGCATCATTGAGGTCCTCGACATCGAAATCGAGAAACTTCACATGGATCGCACCATCCAGAACCGTGTGAAGAAGCAGATGGAGAAGGCGCAGAAGGAATATTATCTCAGCGAAAAGATCAAGGCCATCCAGAAGGAACTGGGGCGCAAGGACGAGAAGAGTGAACTGGAGGACTTGAAGAAACAGATTGAAAATTCGGGCATGCCCAAAGAGGTCGAGAAGAAGGCGCTCGAGGAGCTGAGAAAGCTCGAAATGATGCCCTCCATGTCGGCTGAATCAACCGTGTCCCGCAATTATCTGGACTGGCTCCTGGCGGTCCCGTGGAAGCGACGGACCAAGGAGATCCGGAACCTTGAGGTGGCAGAGAAGGTTCTTGCTGAAGATCATTACGGCCTGGAGAAGATCAAAGAGCGGATTGTGGAGTTTCTTGCCGTCCGGCAACTCGTCAAGAATCCGAAGGGCTCGATCCTTTGCTTTGTGGGCCCTCCCGGTACGGGGAAGACCTCGCTGGGGAAGTCCGTTGCCCGGGCCACAGGACGCAAATTTGTTCGTCTCTCTTTGGGAGGCGTGCGGGATGAGGCCGAAATCCGCGGACACCGCCGCACTTACATCGGGGCGCTGCCGGGCCAGATTATCCAGATGATGAGGAAGGCGGGGACCAAGAATCCGGTTTTCCTGTTGGATGAAGTCGACAAGATGTCGATGGACTTCCGGGGCGACCCTTCGGCCGCCTTGATGGAAGTGCTGGATCCGGAATTGAATCACTCCTTCGTGGACCATTACCTCGATGTGGAGTACGACCTTTCGCAGGTGTTTTTCATCTGCACAGGCAATGTCACCCATACGATTCCACAACCGTTGCAGGATCGCATGGAGATTATCCGGATGTCCGGTTACACGGAATATGAAAAGATGGAAATTGCGAAGCGGTTCCTTGTCAAGAAGCAGATGCAACAGGCGGGGCTTAAACCGGAACAGCTGGAATTCAAAGACGAGTCGATCCGCGATATTATTCAGTATTACACTCGGGAAGCCGGCGTGCGCAACCTGGAGCGGGAAATCGGGTCTGTGTGTCGCAAGCTGGCCCGTAAGGTGGTGAAGAAGGAATTCCAGGAGCGGCTGGAGATCGCTTCCGGGAACCTGAGTGATTTCCTGGGTGTCCGGAAGTTCCGAAACCTGAAATCGGAAGAGAAGAACGAGGTGGGGTTGACGACAGGGTTGGCATGGACCGAAGTGGGCGGAGAGATTCTGGGTACCGAAGCCACCTTGATGCAGGGCAAGGGCAAACTCACCCTGACCGGCAAGCTCGGAGACGTGATGCAGGAGTCCGCACAAGCCGCCATGAGTTATGTCCGGTCGCGGACTGAGTTGTTCGGCATTCCCAAGGACTTCTATCGCCACTTTGATATTCACATTCACGTTCCGGAAGGTTCCATCCCCAAGGACGGGCCCTCGGCGGGCATTACTATGGCGACCACGCTGGTTTCCGTGCTGACGCGCATTCCGGTCCGCCGGGATGTGGCCATGACGGGAGAAATCACACTGCGGGGTAAGGTGTTACCCATCGGCGGGGTCAAAGAAAAGCTGCTTGCGGCCCATCGTGCCGGCATCAGTACTGTTATTCTGCCGAAGGACAATGAAAAGGATCTCGCTGAGATACCTCCGGAGATACAGAAGGCGTTTGAGCTCCACTTCGTCGAAAATATGGACGAAGTCCTGAAAGTCGCCCTGGTGAGTCCGTTAGTCAGCACGGGGCGCCCGACGGACGAACCCCTTGAATTGACCGAGGAGTTCAAGCCAACCCTCAAGGAAGAGGTCAGTCCCGGCTCCCAACACGACTCAATGACGCACTAAGAAAATCTCTGCCCATTGATTAAAGTTACCGGCCGATTTTTGAAAAGTGTCGCGCGGCTAAGCGATTCCCCGCGCGACCGACTGCCCGAGATTGCCTTTCTGGGGCGGTCCAACGTGGGCAAGTCCAGTCTGATCAACAGCCTCCTGGGAATCAGACTGGCGCGGACAAGCTCCACGCCTGGCCGCACCCAGTTGATCAACTATTACGTGGTGAATCAGAAGTTCTACTTTGTCGATTGCCCTGGCTACGGTTTCGCAAAGGTTCCCGAAGAAGTCCGACAGCGGTGGCATCGCCTCATGGAGGAATACCTAGAATCGCGAGAGCCTTTGAGATTGAACGTGCTGCTGCTCGACAGTCGTGTGGCTCCCACGCCCCTCGATGAGCAAATGCTCGAGTGGCTCATGGCCTACCAGAAACCGCTCACCCTGGTGCTGACCAAGACTGACAAACTCTCATCAAACGAATTGCGTGAGGCGCACAGGCGGCTGCAAAGGTGGACCCGGAACTCATCATTAATTGACTATTCCACAATCAAACACATTGGACGTCGCGAGTTGTGGCGGGAAATCCTTAACGTCCTGCCCTCATAGTGGCGTTTCCCTGCGGCCCAGTATTGAATCATCATCCATTTTAAGAAGGTTTTCAATGCGTCGCGGGCTGCATCGGCCGCCAACAGTCATGGCTCACCCCGGCCGTAAGCCTGAAGTAAAATCTAGGTGAGTCAAGCCTGACGCCATCCACATTCCATTCACTAACTACCATGGATCAAAATCAAATTGGAGAAGTTATGGACATATCAGAACTGAAAGAGATGAATATCACCAACCTGATGCAAATCGCTAAAGATCTCGGGGTGGTGGGTGCCTCCACCATGCGGAAGCAGGAACTGATTTTCAAGATCCTGCAGGCCCAGACTGAGAAGAACGGGCTCATTTTCTCAGAAGGGGTGCTTGAGACCTTGCCTGATGGATTCGGATTCCTCCGTGCGCCCGATTACAACTACCTGCCCGGACCAGATGACATCTATGTTTCCCCCTCCCAAATCCGCAAATTTGATCTGCGCACCGGCGACACGATCTCCGGACAGATCCGTCCGCCCAAGGACGGGGAACGTTATTTCGCCCTAATCAAGGTTGAAGCGGTCAACTTTGAACCCCCGGATGAAGCCCGTCAAAAGATCTTCTTTGACAACCTGACGCCCCTGTATCCCAACGAGCGCATTAAGCTCGAGACCGTGTCCGACAACATCTCCGCCCGGGTGCTCGATCTGCTCACACCCATCGGCAAAGGACAGCGGGGTTTGATCGTGGCGCCTCCACGTACGGGAAAAACGATGCTGCTGCAAACCATCGCCAATTCGGTGACGACAAATCATCCCGAAATCACGTTGATCGTCCTTTTGATCGATGAGCGTCCGGAAGAAGTCACCGACATGCAGCGCACGGTACAAGGGGAAGTCGTCAGTTCAACCTTTGATGAACCGGCCACGCGACATGTACAGGTGGCTGAAATGGTGATTGAGAAAGCCAAGCGGCTTGTCGAACACAAGCGCGATGTCGTCATCCTTCTCGACTCCATCACGCGCCTGGCCCGCGCCTACAACACCATCGTTCCCCCCTCCGGCAAGGTCCTCTCGGGCGGCGTGGACTCCAATGCGCTACAGCGTCCCAAGCGGTTCTTCGGGGCGGCGAGAAACATCGAGGAAGGCGGGTCGCTAACCATTATCGCGACCGCGCTCATCGATACCGGAAGCCGCATGGATGATGTTATTTTCGAGGAATTCAAAGGCACGGGCAACATGGAGATCAACCTCGATCGCAAACTCGTCGACAAGCGGGTTTTCCCGGCCATCGACATCAACCGGAGCGCCACCCGCAAGGAAGAACTCCTGCTGCCTAAGGACGAACTCAACCGCATCTGGGTGCTGCGAAAGGTGCTGAGTCCCCTCTCCGTGACTGAATCCATGGAGTTGTTGATTGAACGCCTGTCGAAAAAGAAGAGCAATGGCGAATTTCTTGCCTCGATGAGCCAGGGATAAGTTTGGGGCCCCCAGGCTGCCCAGCCCTTACCTCGCGGTTCGAATCAACCCTCCTCCAAGCTGCACCTTCTTGTCCCCTAGACAAAAAGCGGCACTTCTAGAGTCCTTGAAGCGTCTAAAGCAATGTGTCTTCTTGTGCTGTGGGGAAACCGGGCTGCCGCCCGTTGCAACCCTCCCGTGGGGACGATGGCCGGCCCAAGCCCCCGCCCGCATCCATCAGGGGCCATAGAGAGACTGTCACGGACAAAGGCAGCGCGACTTCCACTTCAGAAACTTCCGGGCATCAATGCCCGTATTGTCTCTTAGGAAGACGTTATCCTGAAATGGGGTCGGCGGAGGATATCGACTCGAAGCGCTCTTCGCCCTTTGCTATCAAGACAATGAAACCTCTCCACTGGATGATGAGGATCGGACTGACGGGTGTTTTAAGC
>JBAVHJ010000258.1:0-7642 GCA_049685715.1 Terriglobia bacterium
CATCACACGCCTGAACAGTGCTGAAATGAGCTCTTTGTCTTCTGATTATATGATCTTTCGAACTGCCGAATCGGATCCGAACAAGCGCTTGGCGAAAGCACAACGAATCTTAAGACATCCCGTAAACTTGCCCAACAGATAAACATTATCCGTTCCAACAACGGGAGGGGCGAATGAGGATGAAAATTCTTTCTTGACATTGAATGTGTAATTTGATATACGGATATCCGTATATATGGAGAACACAATGAAAGAGACCATCAAAACCTTCAAGGCCCTTTCGGATGAGACCCGCCTGCGCATCCTTCACCTCCTGCTCGAGGCCGGCGAGATTTGCGTGTGCGATATGGAGACAGTTCTGGGGTGCCCCCAGGCACGCATTTCTCGGCATCTGGCTATTTTGAGAAATGCAGGCTTCATTGATGACCGCCGCGAAGCGCTGTGGGTGCTCTATTCTCTAGCGAAACCTCTGCGGGCTCCACAAAATGCCGCCCTCAAGGCGGTCAAAGAGGTGGTGTCCTTAGACGCGTTTGCTCAAGACAAGAAAAGATTGCGGGAGGCCATCGATCACGGACGCTGCAAGACGTTTCAAATCATCAAGCCCGATGCCTTGCCGAGGTATGCTTCAAGGTGAACGTTGAGCCTGCGACGGATCGTTCATCTTCAGAGGCGGTGAGTGTACACCGCGCATCCTTTGAGGATGGTTCCCTGTTGGGCCTGTATTGTTCTTGTGGGTTCAAAACACGAGATCGAATTGGGAGGTTTCCATTTCATGTCTGAGACGGCAGAGGTGGCTTCCGAGAAGAAGCTGAATTACTTCGAAAAATACCTGAGCCTGTGGGTGGTAGCCTGCATGGGAGTGGGACTCCTGGTCGGCAAGCAAATGGCGGAAATCACTGATTTGCTGCGCAGCCTTGAGTTTGGTCGAGGCAGCCAGATCAATGTCCCCATCGCCGTGCTGATCTGGCTGATGATCATTCCCATGATGATGAAGGTGGACTTCGCGGCGATTCGCAGGGTCGGCAAGCAGCCCCGTGGGTTGTTTGTGACTCTGTTTGTGAACTGGCTGGTGAAGCCGTTTTCGATGGCGTTCTTCGCCTGGGTGTTCTTTCGTTATGTGTTTGCGGCTTGGATCGGTCCAGCAGATGCTAATCAATACATCGCCGGGAGCATCATCCTGGCTGCGGCCCCGTGCACGGCCATGGTCTTCGTGTGGAGCTACCTCACGGATGGCGATCCCGCCTACACCCTGGTGCAAGTATCCGTCAACGATCTGATCATGCTTTTTCTTTTCGCCCCCGTGGTGCGATTTCTTGTAAGCGGCGCATCGTCTTTGGAAGTGCCTTTCCGAGTCCTGCTTTATTCCGTGGTTATTTTCATCGTCATTCCCCTGGTCGTCGGCGTCATATTGAGAAACTGGTTCATCCACAGGCATGGCGTGAACTGGTTCGAGGAGACCTTGCTGCCGCGACTTGCGCCGGTAAGCATGACAGCGCTTCTCGCCACGCTGGTGCTCATTTTTGCATTTCAAGCCGATAACATTACCCATAAGTTTCTCCATGTCCTCCTGATCGCGGTGCCCATTCTGATTCAGGTGTACTTCAATTCGTCACTCACTTACGGGTTGATGCGGGTGTTCAAGGTTCGACATGCGGTGGCGGCGCCCGGGGCATTGATCGGCGCCAGTAACTTCTTCGAACTGGCTGTGGCGACCGCCATTGCGCTGTTCGGCCCCGGCTCAGGCGCCGCCCTGGCCACCGTGGTTGGAGTGCTTATTGAAGTGCCGGTGATGCTCTCGGTGTGTGGCGTCTGTAATCGCACCCGCCATTGGTTTCCCTCGACCGAAAAAGGGGAGGCGGTATGAAGAAACAACGGATACTCTTTCTCTGCACTGGGAATTCCGCTCGCAGCCAGATGGCGGAAGGCCTGCTCGGGCACATGGCGGGCGATCGCTTCGAGGTTTTCAGCGCCGGGACACGCCCGGCGGGATTGAATCCGAATGCAGTGAAGGTTATGGCGGAGATGGGCATCGACATTTCCGGCCACCGTTCGAAGCATGTGGATGAATTCTCCGGTCAAGCGTTCGATTGTCTGTTCACGGTCTGCGACAACGCCAAGGAAGCATGTCCTCTTTTTCCCGGCAGGGGCAAACGCATTCATCACAGCTTCGAAGATCCGGCGTCCGCGCCTCCGGAGCGGCAGTTGGAAGTGTTCCGGCGTGTGCGCGATGAGATCGCGGTGAACCTGAGGAAGTTTGTTCGTGACGGCGAGTAGACCGTTACACTTTCTTATGGAAACCCCGAAACTAAAAGAAGAGTTGTATGAAAAGACAGGTACTTAAGGAGAGATCAATATGAATTTGGAGATTAAGATTCTTGGACCCGGATGTTCGAACTGCAAGCGGCTTTATAGTGAAGCGGAAAAGGCCGTCAATCAACTTGGCATTGCGGCGACGCTATGCAAGGTCGAGGACATCCGAGAAATCATGTCATACCGGATCCTGGCCACCCCCGCCCTGGTGATTAATGGCGTCGTAAAATCGGCGGGACGGATTCCAAACGCGGCTGAAATCTCGAGCTGGCTGGCAACAGTGGCCAATGAACAATAGATTCACAGTTGTGGAGATCGATATGCCAGGGGCAAGTGAACAAGTCGATGTTGCTGTCCTCGGTGGCGGGCCGGGCGGATACGTCGCGGCTTTGTGCGCCGCTCAGCGTGGGGCGCGTGTCATCCTCGTCGAGAAACAGCGCCTCGGTGGCACATGCCTCAATATTGGCTGTATTCCGACCAAGGCGCTGACAACCGCGGCGGAGCTGCTGGTTCATTGCAGGCGAGCAAGCGACTTTGGTCTTTCAGTCCCGCAGGCCTCGGTGGATCTTCCTGCTCTGATGAAGTACAAGCAAACCACGGTCGATCAGCTTGTAAGCGGCGTGGAACACCTGCTGCGGGCTCGCCGAGTAAACATCGTTCACGGCGAAGCCCGGCTTGCCCGCCCCGGACTGCTCAGGATATCGAATGGGGATAGCATTTCTGAAATCTCTGCGACACACATCATTCTCGCCCCGGGATCTGTAACCGCCGATCTGCCCATAGAGGGACCCGATCTCCCAGGCGTCATCACCAGCACGGAGGCCCTCAGTCTGGAAACTGTGCCGGGGCGCTTGGTCGTCGTTGGTGGCGGGATGATCGGTTTGGAATTCGCGTGCATTTACGAAGCGCTCGGAAGCCAAGTGACCGTCCTGGAGATGACCTCAGCCCTCCTCCCGGGTGCGACCGATGAGCCGATCGCCAAGCGGCTGCAATCGATTCTTCGCCGGCGAGGAATGACGATTCAAACGGAGGTCACCGTGCACAAGATTTCAAAATCAGGGGGCGCGCTCAAGGTCCATGCCGGTGAATCATTTTTTGAGGCGGACAAGGTCCTCATTGCCACGGGCCGTTGGCCGAACACTTCCTCAATCGGCCTCGCTGAACTTGGGCTCCAAATGTCTGGCCGGGCGATCGCCGTTGATGATCGGATGGCCACCAACCTTCAGAATGTCTGGGCGATTGGTGACGCGGTCGGCGGTTGGATGTTGGCGCACAAGGCGATGGTCGAAGGCCGGGTGGTCGCAGAAAACGTGACTGGAGGAGATCGCCATGTTGACTACCGCTCCGTGCCGAACGTGATTTTTACGCGTCCGGAGATCGCCAGCGTCGGCCTGACCGAGGCTCAAGCTCGCGCCAACGGGTTCAACATCAAAGTCTCACAGTTCATGTTCTCAGCAAATCCTCGGGCACGCATTCTCCACGAAACCGACGGTGTTGTTCGCCTGCTTTGCGAGGCAGGAAGCGGCCGCATCCTCGGCGTGCATCTGCTTGGACCCCATGCCACCGATTTGATTGCGGAAGGCGCTCTTGCAGTGCAGTTGGGGGCCACGGCTGACGATTTGGCTTGGACCACCCATGCGCACCCGACGTTGCCCGAAGCGATGCTTGAGGCTGCACTGAGCTTCCGGGATGCCGCCATCCATATGAGTTCGCGATAAGGAGGCAAAATGTCAGAGTACCTTCAAACAACGGTTGATAAGTTCACATTCCGAGTGGCGACGGATCGCCTCTACACCCCCAACGGCCTGTGGATCTTGTTTGTGCAGGCTCAAGGACCTCCTCGTGTTCGAATCGGGATTACGGATTTCCTTCAGCAGCACAGTGGCGACGTGGCCTTTGTGAATGTCAAGCCACAGGGAACGAATCTCAAGGCGGGCGACGAGTTTGCCGACATGGAGACGATGAAGATCACGCTGGGACTTCCTTCGCCCATCACCGGCGCCCTCCTCGAGATCAATGTGGCCCTCGAATTGACGCCCGAGGTGGTTAATCAAGATCCGTACGGGGAAGGCTGGATGGCGGTGATCGAAGCGGCGGACTGGGAGGCGGATCGCGCGACGTTGCTCGACGCGCCGGCGTATCTCGATGTCATGAAAGCGCAGGCGGAAAAGGAGATGGAGTCATGAAGGATGAGAAACAACACGTGGTGGTCGTTCCATGCAGCGGCATCGGCAAATCGCTGGGCACGGTGACTCGCGAGGCGGCCTATGAGCTGTGCGATAACTTGCGTCCCGGCGACACGCGCTTGGTGGCACTCTCGAAGCTGGTTCTCGGAGACGAACAAGCCCGCGAGCGAGTGCGCACCAACCCGGCCATCACGATCGATGGCTGCAAGCAGATGTGCGCTTCGACGCTGGTAAAACACAGCGGCGGCACGGTGGCACAGGAAGTCGCGGTGTTTGACGCTTTCCGGAATCACAAGAACTTGAAGCCGGAAGGGATTGCCGAACTCAACGCGGAAGGAATGCAGCTTGCGCGCATTATCGCTGAAGAGATCGCGGCCCAGGTCGATGCAATCATCCAGACCGAAAACAAAGAAGGAGGGCAACATGCCTAAGCTGCCTGAGCGAAAAGTGGGAATTGTCGCCTGTTCCGGCGAAGAGCTGGCTGAAGGCACGGTCACGCGGCTGGCGGCGCTGAAGTTGCTGCACGAACTGCGTCCGGGAAAGACCGTGACCATTTGTTTGCCGTTGTTTCTCGCCGGTGGCGAGGGAGACCGGGCCTTCGCGCGTTTTCATCCGACCATCACGCTCGATGGATGTGATCTTCGCTGCGCGGCGCGCGGCACCGAGATGTATTCGGGCAAGCCCGCGGCGAGCATCGTAGTCAGCGACCTTGTTGCGGAGAATGGATTGGGCGAGGTCGACGGGCGGCGACGACTGAATGCAGCGGGTCGAGAAGCCGTTGATGTGGTCGCCAAACGCCTGACAGAGCTGGTCGATGGAATCCTCGGCCCACCGTCGCTCAATGTCTTGAACAATGCGGTCATGGCATCAGACGCACAGCAATCTGGATCTGTGGGATGTTCCTGCGGCGCCGGCGTCCCATCCGGCAAACTCAGAGTGGATGACACAACGGTAGAACTGCTGGCACTGCCGCTGATCTTCCAGCAGTTCCAAGAACTCGGGCGGCGTCCTGAAACCGCTGCGGACGAACTGCTGCAAACGGTGAAGCTCTACAACCTCGTGCCGCAGGACTGTGAGGAGTCTTACCGCGAGGCACTTGTCCGCGAGTATGCCGCATTTTGTCAGGAGGTGAAGCCATGAGCCGGACGGCGACTTATCACACCAGGGTTCAATGGACGGGTGAGCACTGGGGCCACTTGACCCTTGGAAACGGTCCGGAAATGAAATTTTCTGCCCCTCCCGACGCGCAAGGCCATGCCGGAGTGCTGACGCCGGAGGATGCCTTTGTCGCGGCAGCAAATACCTGCGTGATGTTGATGTTCATCTGGGCGGCGGAGCGGTTCCAACTCAAACTGCTCTCGTATGAGTGCCGCACCGAAGGGACGAAGCTGATCGAACTCGACCGCACGGAGATTTTCACGCGCTTGCATTTCCGGCCCGTGATCCAGGTGGAGTGCGAGCCCGGCCAAAGGGAAATCATCGAGGCCAGGACGCGGCGCGCGTTGGAGGCGGCACAGAAATACAGCCTGGTCGCCAATTCGGTCAAGTCCGAACTCATTATGGAACCGGAGATCCTGGTCACCGAGGACGTCGCAGCCGAATCCCCTTGACCCGCCGCAGAGCGAGGTTGGTCGTGGCCCGGAAAGATGGCCTGTGGAGTCATTACCGCGTGGCACCGGCGAAGAGCTCGTTTCACAAGAATCTCATGAGGTGTCTTCGGAGCTGCTTCCCGGATGTGAAAGAGATCGCAGCAGACACAAGGAGGGCAGCGAGGGTCAAAAAATCAAATGGCTGCTGTCCTGTGTAGATGCCTTTTGCCTGATCCTATTTGTTAATGCCAACCAAGTTCGTTAGAAATAAATGGCAAGGGCTCTCACGTAAACAACAATTCTGCCATCACTTCCAACTGCCGCTCATTAGTCGGTTTTTTGCTGTCGTCCCCCTGTATGCGCTCAATGATGTCACAGAGGCCCTAGTGACTATTTTGGCGCCAACAGCTCAGACCATGGACAGTTCAAACACTCCACGTTTTCCGTAATTCTATGATCTTCGAAGCATAGGAGAATGGCTATGCCAAGAAGCAAAACGCAGCGTGAGGACATGACACGCTACGCTAGGATGTTGTCGGCGATCGGGACTGAATCCCGGCTCCGCATCCTTCGATTGCTCCTCCTGGCCCATCCGGACGGCATAGTGGCGGGAAAGATACAGGAAGAGTTGAAAATTTCCCCTTCTAACTTATCGCATCATCTGGAAAAGCTGAAACACGAGGGTGTGATTTCAGTGACGCGGGAGCACACCTTCCGGCGATACCGGGCCAATACGGAGGCCCTTCAAGAACTCTTGACCTTCCTGTACGTTGAATGCTGCAGGGGTTCAAGCGTAATCAGGCCTGAGAGCATCGTTCACATGAGCAGATAAGGGGGTCAAAGAATCTCTCTATGTCCCTATTCCGGAATCACCACTTTTGAGACGTTTGTCTTCTTGTCTCGAACCAGCTTCACGATCCCCTTGCGCTGGGCCGCCTCCAGAAACTTCCCAAACGATTTGTAGCCCAGTCCCCCTTCATCGAACGCGGGATTTTTGCGTAGCATGAACTGCTTGAGATGGGAGAAGTGCGGCTCGCTGATTCCCTCGCGGCCGAGAGCTTGGAGGGCGTCCCGGAGCAGCTCAAAATCCGGTTCGATCGGGGGAGCCGCTCCGTTCCGGGGAGCGGGCTTCTTGGAAGTATGGGCTCGGACCAGGGCGTCGTAAAAGATGAATTCGTCGCATTGATCGATCAAGAGCCGGTTTGTGGTTTTCTGATGACCGAAGCCGATCACCACCTTGTTATATTCCCGCAGCTTGGACACCAGGGGCGTGAAATCGCTGTCTCCGGACACGATGGCGAAAATGTCCACGTATTCGCGCGCAAAGGCGGTCTCCAGCGCGTCAATCACAATCTTGATGTCGGCGGCGTTCTTCTGCTGTATCCCACGAGTCGGCATTTCGATCATCTCGACGCCGTTCTCTTGAAGATCCCGCTGATATTTCTGGAACCGCGTCCAGTCTGAATAAGCCCGTTTCAGGAGGATCTTGCCCTTTTCCTTAAGCCGATCCAGGATCAGGGAAAGGCGAAACGTCTCGTCCTCACGCATGCTGAGCGC